>NZ_JAECVX010000009.1:0-142482 GCF_016055105.1 Thermoactinomyces sp. CICC 10523 | reverse complement strand
GGATCTTCCCCCGCACGACTTGCATGTATTAGGCACGCCGCCAGCGTTCATCCTGAGCCAGGATCAAACTCTCCGATAAAGATCTAGCTCAAAAAGAATTAACAGGTCATGCTTCACTCTTTAGTTTTCAAGGAACACATTATTGTTTTTTCTCAATTGCCGCTTTCTTGCGGCGACATTAGCTATATTAACACGCCTCAGAAAAGGTGTCAACATTTTTTTGATAAATATTTAACCGCCATTGATAAAAATCATTTCCCTTTGGCATAAGGAAAACAGATCACCACCTGTTATCCTTTTCTTCTAAAGTCAACCAAACAGGCGGAGACCTTTTGTCCCCGCCTGTTTCGCGTTTCACCTGACGCAGCTTCCCTGCAATCGGTGACGGCACGCGATGCCCGATAACCCCGTATTTGGAGAAATCCGGGGAACACCTGCTTTCCTTTTCCCTGTTGAAATGTGGAGCATTCCGTTCACAATTCTTAAACCTCGTAACGCTCCCCGTTAATTTCAAAACTGGTCGTTACCTTGCTGCTCAACGAATTGGAAACGGAACAGTATTTTTCAACCGACAATTTCACCGCGCGACGCACTTTTTCCTCAGGAAGGTCGCCTGTCAATTTATAGTGCATATGAACATGAGTAAATCGCCGCGGATGCTCTTCTGCCCTTTCCCCGCTCACCTCCATTGAAAAAGATGCAACCTCCAAACGCATCTTGCGCAAAATGTCAACAATATCAATACCCGAGCAGGTGCCTACCGCCGACAAAAGAATTTCTGTCGGGCGCGGTCCCAAATTTTCGCCTCCGACTTCCGGAGAGGCATCAAGTGAAAGTTGATGCCCGGAACCCGTCGTCGTCTCAAAATGCATTTTACCTTTCCAAACAATATCCACTTTCATCTCATTTCCTCCTATCCAAGCGGTTTAACATAAAGAATCAGGCTTGCTTCAATAAGGGCCGCAATCAAAAGCAGCGAAACAATCGTCAAGAGAATGGGGATGATTCTTCTCCGAATCCCCTGCCACTCCTCTTTGCTTCTTTCTATCAGCACAGGGGAGACAAAACTGAAAAAACGGCGAAGCACCGCCATTCCCAGATGAATGCCAAACGCAGCAGCCAAAATCGCCGCCGGAAGCTCAACGATTCCGTGAGGCAGGATCGTTGTCAAAAAAACAAACAGGGGCGAAGCATGACTCTCTGATGCAGCCAGGTGTAAAGTAACCCCCAGCATCAACCCGTTCGTCAGCATTGAAAAGAAAGGAACGAGTCCCAAAAGGAGCCCGAGCCCAATCATCGTAACAGAGGCGAGCAAATTATTGGCAAAAATCGTCAAAAAGGCATGCAGAAAGGTCGGGTTATGGTCGATTGATTTGGCGATTTGCTCCAGTTGGTCAAAAATCCCTGCTGCTTTTAACGTGCGTAACAATCCGTTTGTATTGAGATATCCCATGATGGCACTCACGATAAAAACGACGGTCGACATCCCGATGTACCGGCTTTCCTCCCGCAGTGCCCTGGTCCAGTTTCTCATGCTTCCACTCCTTTTTCGGACAATCCAATCATAACCCTCGTCCATCCGCATACATTTAATTATAGATCGAAACTTGGGAGGGTCGCCAACAATGAACTATTTTCTGGTCTTATCCGGCAAGCGGCTCAAGCGTGCGCTCATGATTTTAATCGCGTTCCTTTTTGCCGCCGGCATCTTTTATGCAGAAAATGAAAACATTCAAGTCTTCATGCCACTTGACCCTGGTCCATCTGCCATTTACAGTGTGGATACCAATAAAAAACAAGTTGCCCTCACCTTTGATATCAGCTGGGGAGAGGAACGCACCGGGCCAATCCTGGATGTATTGGAGCAAAAAGGGTTAAAGAAAGCCACCTTCTTCCTCTCTTCTCCATGGGCCGAAAGTCATCCCGATCTGGTCAAACGCATTGTAGACATGGGATATGAAATCGGAAGCCATGGTCACCGCCATGATAATTATAGCGAGTACAACGATCAGCAAATTCGCACGCAGATTGGAAAAGCCGATGCGATCCTGACAAAATTAACGGGGAAAAAGCCCAAATTAATTCGCTTTCCCAACGGAGACTTTGACAAACGCGTGCTTCAGATCGCCGGACAGATGGGGTACACCACCATTCAATGGGACACGGATTCCTTTGACTGGATGAATCCCGGCAAAGAAAAGATCGTGAAACGCGTATTGAGCAAGGTCCATCCCGGAGATATCATTCTCATGCACGCCAGTGATTCATGCCGCCAAACTCATGAAGCGCTGCCGGAAATTATCGACTCCCTGAGAAAGCAGGGTTATCAGTTTGTGACGGTTTCGGAATTGATCTCCGGTTCCAGAGTGGATACGAAATCGGTCGATTGAGCCCATCACCTCAGCTGAGCTGCACGGAGAGAACAGCAGTATAAACCAATCGGCACAGAAAAAGCCAGGCTTTGCATCATTTGATGCCCGGAGCCGGCTTTTGCTTTGTTTCCTTTCGCAGAAGTTTGCGGTTGGTGCCAGGCGCAGCAAGGCGATGAAGCTGCAGAATTTGCCATGCATTGCAAATGAGGAGAACAATGACGGCATGCAGGATCATGAGCAGCGGAATTTCCCCCGCTTTGGTATGGAAGGTTGGTACCGCCTCAATCACCGTTGCGACTACCATAAAAAAGAATGTGGGAACGTAGGCCGTTTTTTGCGTCCACTTCACCTTGAGTCCGGCAACAATGAACGCGGCGAGCAAGACGGTGAATGGAACGAGCAGATGCAGCCAGAGCGATTCTCCATTAAATTTCGACAAATTGAGATAAACCCAATCTCCCAGCACAATCAACATAAGAAACAGCAGAAACAGATCATAGGCGCTTTTTTGCCGAATCAAACCCTTGGCCAGCCAATTGAAGACGAGGAAAGAGAAAAATCCCAATTCCGCCAGAGCCGCCAATGTCAAACTCAGCAAAAGCTGTTTGGGAATGGGTCCAAACAAATCACTTCCGGCTGACCATTCGAAAATCGAGCTCAGGATCAAGGCGGATGCCCCGCCGATGAACAATGTCGACCAAAACCAATAGAGCAGTTTTTTCAGTGTCATCCCTTATTCTCTCCTGTTCGCTGTCCTGCCTTCGATTTTAGCAGATTTCGATCTTCGCATAAAGAAAAGTCCCCCATGACATATTAAGATTAGCATAGCTTGAAACGGAGGAGCAAAGATTGATACATCGCATAAAGTGGTTTTTTCCGATCCTGACCGTCTTTCTTCTTATTTCCTGCAGCTCCAACCAGTCTCAATCCCAAGAACCCGATTATCAAAAAATCAAAGAGATTACCCTGGATGTTTTACATACGGCCGAAGGCAAAAAAGTACTTCAAGATGTGATGTCCGATCCGGAATTCAAACAAAAGATCATGTTAAACAGCCAGGAGCTGGAAAAAGCATTGGCCAAATCCCTTTCTGATCAAAATTCAAAAAAGGATTGGCAGAAAGTGTTTGGAGATCCGGAAGTGGCAGGCAATCTGGCCAAATCAACACAGGAGCAGTCCAAGCAAACCCTGAAAATCTTGATGAAAGACCCTGAGTATCAAAAGATGATGTTGGATCTGATGAAAGATCCGCAGTTCTCGGCCCATCTTCTGGAACTGATGAAAAGTCAGCAGTACCGCCAGCAAAGCCTGAAAATTTTCCAAGAACTGATGCAAACGCCCAGCTTCCAAAAACAGATTACGCAAATCTTGCAACAAGCGAAAAAGCAAAAACAAGGTAAAGAGGAAGGTTCAGGCGAAGGCGGAGATGGAGGAGAAGGTGGAGACAGCCAGGGAGACAGCGGCAGCTCATGATAAAGCCGATGGGCGGTTGTCTAAAAGACCGCCCATCTTGCTTTCGCTTAAGTTTTAAGAGACCTGCACCTTGCGGATGATTTTACGGGCCAGCTCCTGATACAGAGATGCTGTCGGATGATTTTCCGGGTAAACCGAGGGCGCATACCCGGGATCATCCACACTTTCATATTGCGGGGCTCCGAGCGGAATTTGGGCGAGCAGGTCCACATGAAGCTCCTCAGCCAGCTTCTGACCGCCTCCGCGACCGAAGATATATTCCCGTTCCCCGTATTTATTTTGATACCAGGCCATATTTTCCACCACACCGAGCAACTCGTGTTTTGTCAGATGAACGGCCATCGCTCCCGCCCTGGCGGCGACAAAAGCTGCAGTGGCATGCGGCGTGGTTACAATAATCTCTTTGCTTTTCGGAATCAGTTGATGTACATCAAGAGCAACATCCCCGGTTCCAGGCGGCAAATCGAGAAGCATATAATCGAGGTCCCCCCAATGAACCTCACTGAAAAAGTTGCGCAGCATTTTGCCCAACATCGGCCCGCGCCAGACAACCGGAGAATTGTCTTCCACGAAAAAGCCCATCGACATCACTTTCACGCCAAACCGTTCAACCGGGAGAATCGTGTCACCGATCACCACCGGCCGTTGCTCGATTCCCATCATGTCCGGGACACTGAACCCATAAATATCGGCATCGATCACGCCGACTTTTTTTCCTTCACGGGCAAGAGCCACTGCCAGGTTCACCGTTACCGTTGATTTTCCGACTCCGCCCTTGCCGCTGGCAATCGCAATAAATTGAGTAGAGCTGTCCGGTCCCAGAAGCGGACTGCCTGCCTGAGCCTGTCCGCCGCTTTGCCCCTGACGCAGGGAGGAGGCCAGCGCAGCTCTTTCTTCATCCGTCATCGAACCGAAATGAACCTCAACCGTTTCCGCACCCAGATTGCGAATCGCCTGCTCAACGTCTTCCTGAATTTTTATTTTTAATGGACACCCCTGAATCGTCAGAATCACATCGAGTGAAACTTCTTTTCCTTTAATCCGTATATTGCGGATCATATTGAGTTCAACCAAACTCCTATTCAATTCCGGGTCTTTTACTTCCTTTAATGCTTCAAGAATTTTTTCTTTGGTTAACATGGGAAAGACACCTCAGCTGAAAACGTTTTAACTCCATTATAGCACATCACTTATCAAAGAGCGGCGGCGGTTCTTTCCCTGTATAAAACCGTATCAGCCCCAGATAGATCGATGCGGCCACTTTTTTTTGGTACGTATCCGTTGCCAGTAATCGGGCTTCCTCCGGGTTGGACAAAAAACCGACTTCCACCAGGGCGGTCGGAACGGGCGAGTGTTTGAGAATGTATACATCTCCCTTTTGTTTGGCCAGACGGTTGGTATTTTCGAGGTTTCGGATCAGTTCGGCCTGAATAAAGGTGGCCAGCCGTTTGTTCTCTTCACGAACCGGGTTGTAAAAGGTTTGCGCTCCGGACCATCGAGAGGACGGAATCGCATTGAGATGAATGCTGACGAAGGCGTCCACATTTTTCTCCTTAATCAAATAAATGCGGCGCATCAAGTCTTCCGCTTTGCGCAACCGCAACCGTTTGGTATCCGGTTGGGCCAGATCCGTATCCGTTTCACGCGTCAGAAAGACCAGCGCACCCGCTCCATGCAAATAATCCTGCAAGTAACGCGCGATTTTCAGGGTAATCTCTTTTTCGACAATGCCGTCCTGGCTGACTGCCCCTCCATCAGGTCCTCCGTGTCCCGCATCGATCATAATCACTTTGCCCGAAAGCGGCATATACCAAGCATCTTTTACCTGATCAGAAAAAAAGCCCGCAATCCAGAGAAAACCGATCAGAAAAAAAACGACCGCCAGTAGGACAATCTTGGCTGTCCGGCTTTCTTTGATCTTGACCCTCATCGACCTCGCCTCACTTACCCAAACTCTTCAGTTATGTATATGGGACGAAGTCTCTCATTATGTATGCAAGGCGGGACGGACGCTTATTTCTTCTTGCGGCCCGCCTTTTTCCCCTTGATAAACCACTGCCTGCCAAGCTCTTGCATCAGAATTTCCACTGATTCGGCACTCCACTCATCCAACCAGCGATGCAGGTTGAATTCATCCATCAACTCTTTGAGCAACCGGTCACATGCTTTTTGTCCAAACAGGGACAAATCATCGTCCTTGCGATTTCTAAAGAAAATGCCTTTTACCCATCCATCCTTTTTGCCTTCCTTCATCCCGGCCACATACGCTTCAAAAACCAGACGGTACAATAATTCCAAAAGGATCACCTTGCGCGAAGCCGGCCAAAAACGGGTCAGCGGATCGACCAATTCGCCTTTGATCCGATCCATTTCCTCCCAAGGGAAACGGGAGAGGGCGCATTCACGTATTTCTTCATCTCTGCGAATGCGCAGATGTTCAATATCGATGATCTCCGCCATCATTCACCGCTCCTTTGTCACACATGGGATATCCATAGTGTTGACAAAGGGATGAAAAAAAACCCCCCGACGAATCGGGGAGTTTTTGAACATTAGCGTTTGGAGAATTGCGGTGCACGACGTGCGGCTTTGAGACCGTATTTTTTACGTTCTTTCATCCGCGGGTCGCGAGTCAGGAAACCAGCTTTTTTCAAGGCCGGGCGCAGTTCCGGATCCACTTTGAGCAGTGCACGGGCAATTCCGTGGCGAATGGCGCCTGCTTGACCAGTGAAACCGCCGCCGTTTACGTTTACGAGCACATCATAACGGTCGAGCGTATTGGTCAACACCAAAGGCTGACGCACAATCGCTTTTAAAGTTTCCAGACCAAAGTAGTCATCGATATTCCGTTTGTTGATGACAATCCGTCCATCGCCGGCAACCAGGCGAACGCGAGCGACCGATTCCTTACGGCGACCGGTTCCATAGAATTGAACTTGTGCCAAATCGGTTACCTCCTTTTATTAACCACGCAGTTCCCACTCAACCGGCTGTTGAGCCTGATGAGGATGTTCGGAACCTGCGTATACTTTTAATTTTTTAAACTGTTGACGACCCAAGCTTCCTTTCGGGAGCATCCCTTTTACAGCGAGTTCGATCATACGCTCGGGATGTTTGATCCGCATTTCGCTGGCCGTAGTCGATTTCAAGCCGCCCGGATATCCGGAATGGCGATAATAAACTTTTTTCGACCATTTTTTCCCGGTCAATTCAACTTGTGCTGCGTTGATGACGATCACAAAATCGCCCGTATCCACGTGGGGAGTAAATTCAGGTTTATGTTTTCCACGCAGGATGGATGCAACTTCAGATGCCAGGCGTCCCAATGTTTTGCCTTTCGCATCTACCACATACCATTTCCGTTCCACTTGCTCTGGCTTTGCCATAAAGGTGGTACGCATCATATTCCCTCCTCTATCAACAACGGGAATTCCGTTAATGTTGTCTTAGGTTAGAAGCATTGAAAAATGTGTGACTTTCTTCGCGCCGAACAAACTCCATCGGGGCATGGAGTGGAAAATACCAAGCGTTATCTTACCTTAAAAAGCGCGCAATGTCAAGAACCTCAAGGGGAGATAACGTTTGCGGAGCGATGAAAATCCTGCCAAGGCCGATATCCAACTTCAAGCAAAATTAATCCTTCCGGCGGAAACGTCGGACCGGCCAGGCGGCGATCCCGCCCCTCGAGAATGGCGGGAATTTGCTCCGGGTCCAAGTTTCTCCTTCCGACTTCATATAACGTGCCGACAATAATCCGAACCATGTTATACAAAAACCCGTTCCCGGTCACTTCGATAAAAAAGCCGTGCGTATCTTCGCCTACTTCGCAGCGGTAAATCGTGCGCACCCGATCTTCAATCACCGTCTTTGCCGAACAGAAAGAGGTGAAATCATGAGTGCCGACGAGCCGGTCCGCAGCCCTCTGCATGGCTGGCTGATCGACTTCATACGGAAGATGGGTGCGAAAGCGGCGCTCAAACAAATCGGGAATGCGATGACGATCCGTTTGATAACGATACGTTTTCCAATATGCGCTCTTACGGGCATGAAAGTCCGATGCTGCTTCTTCTGCGGACAGAACAAGGATATCCCTGGGAAGCGACCGACGCAAAATATATGGATATTTATCGACAGGAATGGGGCTTGTTGTCTCAAAATGGCAAACTTGCCCCAAAGCATGCACACCTGCATCTGTCCGGCCCGAACCGTATATTTCAATCGGTTCACCGGTGATTCTGGTCAGCGTTTCCTGCAGAGTGCCCTGGATTGTCCGTTGTCCCGGTTGCGCCTGAAAACCGGAAAAATCAGTCCCGTCATAAGCAATGACCAATTTGATCTTCTTCATCATCTTCCTCCGTCCTTCATCCCGAAAGAACCGGGAAACCGCCGCCTATTCCAAAAAGCGGAGAACGAAAAATAAAAGAACTGCCACAATCAAAAGCCACCCATCAAGCGATGAAAATCGAAGCTGCCGCCATTTGGTTCTTCCCTCACTCCCGCGATATCCCCTGGCTTCCATCGCCAATGCCAACTCCTCCGCCCGGCGAAAAGCGGACAAGAACAAGGGGATCAAAACGGGAATATAGCTTTTGAGCCGCTTGATGAAAAAGCCCGTATCGAAATCGGCGCCTCTGGCTGTCTGGGCTTTGCGAATCTTTTCCGTCTCTTCCCAGAGCAAGGGGATGAAACGAAGAGCGATCGACATCATCAGCGCGATTTCGTGCACCGGGATTTTAAATCGCTGCAAAGGTTTCAGCAGCCACTCGATGCCGTCGGTCAGATCGATGGGCGAGGTGGTAAATGTCAATAAAGAAGCGACTGAGATGAGGACAAACAACCGTGCTGAGACAAAAACCGCCTGCCTCAGCCCTTCCTGATAAATCGTGATAAACGGAAGTCGCAGCAGGGCTTCCCCGCCTTTGGTCATCAAAAGATGAAGAATCATGGTAAACAAGATGATGAATAATGCCGGACGGATTGCCCGTATAAAAACCGATACGGGAATGCGGGCCATTCCTGCCGCAACCAGCGTGAAGAAGAGCAGCACAGCGGTTGACCGCAAATGGTTTGCCCAGAAAACAAAAATCATAAACACCATTAAAAAGAGCCATTTAGCCCTGGGGTCCATCCGATGAACAAGGGAATCACCCGGGTAATACTGTCCCATTACAATCTGACTCATGGCAGTTCCCTCTTTTTGCGTCTTTCCTCCAGCAATCGTTCCAGCTCATCCAAGGTAAACACATCCTCAGGGAGCGGAGGGTCCAGCTTCCGGTTCAACAACTGAACAAACCGGGTGATCTCCGGCAATTCGAGATGATAGGAAGACAGGATATCAGCTCGGGAGAAGACTGCTTTTGCCGTCCCGCTCAACACGGACCGCCCCTCAGCCAGAACACAGAAACGATCGGCATACCGCACTGCCTGATCCATATCGTGCGAAACGAGAATAACCGTCACCCCGAAATCCTGATTAAGTCGCTTCAAAAGGCTTAAGATTTCCTCCTGCCCCTTCGGGTCCAAACCGGCCGCAGGTTCATCCAGGATCAGAATCTTCGGGCTCATCGCCAAAACTCCGGCAATCGCCACCCGCCTCATCTGTCCGCCGCTGAGCTGAAAGGGGGATCGGTCTGCCAGTTCCGAATCCAAACCAACCCATTCCATCGCCTGCTTCACTCTTCCATCCACTTCAGACTGCGGCAATCCCAGATTCGTCGGTCCAAAAGCGATATCCTTTGCCACTGTTTCTGCAAACAGCTGATGTTCGGGGTATTGAAAAACCAATCCGATCAACCGGCGCACATCGGCCGTCTGTTTGCGATTCGCGTCAATCAGATGGGAACCGATCCTAATTGTGCCCCGCGTTGGCCTGATCAAGCCGGCAATTGCCTGGATCAGCGTTGACTTTCCCGAGCCGGTCACACCCAAAATCGCCGTGAACGATCCGCCCGGAACTGTCAGATTCACCCCGTCGAGCGCTTTCTTCATCCACGGTGTTCCTGACTGGTATACCACTTCTAAATCTCTGACAACGATCTCCATATTTCCTCAACCAGTTCCTCTTTGCCCGAAATCGTCGGAGAAAGCGGCCATCCTTTGCCAAGGAGTCGCTGATGGAGCTCGATCTCCGGCGGAACGGCCAATCCCCACTGCTTTAGCATCACAGCCTTGGGATAAAGCACTTCAGACGGCAAATCAAGTTTCACTTCCCCCTGGTTCATGACAATCACTCGCTCAGCCCTGAACGCTTCCCTGGCGGAATGGGTGATGTGAATGATTGTCTTGCCCATGCGGTGAAGCTCCGCCGCAACCTGGCTCACATCATTTTTCCCCTGCGGGTCCAGCATGGAAGTCGCTTCGTCCAGTACAATCACGTCCGGCGACATGGCCAGCACTCCGGCCAATGCCAGCCGTTGCTTTTGTCCTCCCGAAAGATGGTGGGGCTCTCTCGCATTCATTCCGGAAAGGCCCACTGCCGCCAATGCACGTTCAATCCGATCTTTCATCTCGGAGCGCGGAACTCCCAGATTTTCGAGACCAAACGCGACATCATCCTCAACGGTGGTCGCGACGATCTGATTGTCGGGATTTTGAAACACCATGCCCACTCTGCGGCGTATTTCCCATAAATCGCTTTCGTTTGCCGTAGAGAGCCCTCCCACTTTGACTTCGCCCCGAACCGGCAGCAGAAGCCCGTTCAATAGCCGTGCCAATGTTGACTTTCCTGATCCGTTCGCACCGATGATGCTGACATATTCACCGGTCCGAAAGGTGAGATTGATCTTTTTTAACGCCCATTTTCCGCTTGATTCATTTTCCCCTTGATAACGAAACCAGACGTCAACGACTTGAATCATCGGTTCCATTTTTTCTCCTTAAAAGAAAAAAGGGTAAACGTCAGGACCAACCGGATCCTGCCCTCACCCTTTCTAGCTCATCATTGGTTACTTCACTAATTCCAAATAAACCATTGGAGCACCGTCGCCACGACGAGGTCCCAACTTAAGAATGCGCGTGTAACCACCATTACGCTCTTGGTAACGAGGAGCGATTTCGTCGAACAGCTTTTTCACTGCGTCCACGTTCTTGTTGTGGGTTACTTCTTCACCATCTTTTACTGTGTTGGAACGTGTCTTGCGAACAAACGCAGCCGCTTGACGACGAGCATGAAGATCGCCGCGTTTACCGAGGGTAATCATTTTTTCTACGATTGAACGAACTTCCTTCGCTTTCGCCTCGGTCGTTTCGATGCGTTCGTTGATGATGAGATCCGTTACCAAATCGCGAAGCAACGCCTTGCGCGCTCCGGAATTACGGCCAAGTTTGCTGTATGCCATCGTATTTCCCTCCCCCTACATGTATTAGTCATCTTTGCGCAAAGAGAGTCCAAGTTCAGCCAATTTCTCTTGAACTTCCTCAAGCGACTTCCGTCCGAGGTTGCGCACTTTCATCATGTCTTCTTCCGTTTTTTGTGTGAGCTCTTGAACCGTATTGATGCCGGCTCGTTTGAGACAGTTATAGGAACGTACGGAGAGATCCAGTTCCTCGATGGTCATCTCCATTACTTTTTCTTTCTTGTCTTCTTCTTTTTCGACCATGATTTCGGCATCTTTGGCCTGCTCCGTTAAACCGACGAATAGCATCAAATGCTCGTTCAGGATTTTGGCCCCAAGGCTCACGGCTTCATCTGGCTTTAAGGAGCCATTTGCCCATACTTCCAGGGTCAATTTATCGTAGTTGGTAACTTGTCCAACCCGTGTATTTTCAACTTGGTAGTTTACCCGTTCAATGGGAGTGTAGATCGAGTCAATCGGAATAACTCCGATCGGCTGATCCTCCCGTTTGTTTTTGTCAGCAGATACATATCCGCGACCACGATTCGCGGTCATTCGGATGCGAAGGTGAGCATCTTCGGCCAGAGTTGCGATATGAAGATCCGGATTCAGGACTTCTACATCGCTGTCTGCACGAATATCCCCCGCTTTTACTTCCCCGGGACCCTCGATGTCAATCTCAAGAACTTTCTCTTCATCCGAATGAATTTTAAGAGCCAATTGCTTCAAGTTGAGAATGATCTCCGTGGTATCTTCTACAACTCCAGGAATCGTGGAGAACTCATGCAATACCCCATCAATCTGGATGGTTGTAACGGCCGCACCTGGCAATGACGAGAGCAGGACACGGCGCAGAGAATTGCCCAGGGTAGTGCCGTATCCGCGTTCTAAGGGTTCCACCACAAACTTCCCATATCGATGATCTTCACTGATTTCCACAGTTTCGATCTTCGGCTTTTCGATTTCAATCATACGGCTCACAAACCCTCCTTCAGAACGTCGCGTTCCGGGCGTAATCCCACCTGACGGCAGACATTGATCGTGTATAAGGAATAAGACATGCCAAAATTAGTCCTATCCAGTATACACCATCTACAGGAAAAATAAACCACGGATCAGTTTTAAATCTAAAGAATTAAACACGGCGACGTTTTGGCGGACGGCAACCATTGTGAGGAATCGGTGTGACGTCTTTAATCAGGCTTACTTCCAATCCTGCCGCTTGCAGGGAACGAATTGCTGCTTCACGACCGGCACCCGGTCCTTTCACCAATACATCAACGGTTCTCATACCGTTGTCCATCGCGGTTTTTGCCGCTTGTTCCGCAGCCATTTGCGCGGCAAAAGGCGTGCTTTTACGGGAACCTTTAAAGCCCATCGTACCGGAACTTGCCCAGGCAACCGTATTTCCGCGCGGGTCGGTAATCGTGATAATCGTATTGTTAAAAGTGGAACGGATGTGCGCGATACCAGATTCAACGTTTTTGCGAACGCGACGTTTTACGCGTTGCGTAGTAGTTTTACGCTTTGCCACTGTTCTCCCTCCTTATTCGTTATTTTTTCTTGTTCGCTACCGTACGGCGAGGACCTTTACGGGTACGGGCGTTGGTTTTCGTGCGTTGACCGCGTACCGGCAATCCGCGACGATGGCGAATGCCACGGTAAGAACCGATCTCGATCAACCGTTTGATGTTGAGGGCAACTTCACGGCGAAGATCCCCTTCAACCACCAGGTTTTTATCGATAAAGCTCCGGAGTTTGGATACTTCGTCTTCCGTCAGATCACGAACGCGAGTATCCGGGTTGATTCCGGTAGCTTCCAGAATTCGTTTGGATTGAGAACGACCAATGCCATAGATATAAGTGAGCGCGATCTCTACGCGTTTTTCACGTGGCAAGTCGATACCTGCAATACGCGCCATGCCTTACACCTCCTTGAATTTAACCTTGTTTTTGCTTATGCTTGGGATTTTCGCAGATTACCATGACAGCCCCTTTGCGACGAATCACTTTGCACTTTTCGCAAATGGGCTTCACCGAAGGTCTTACTTTCATTTGAGCTACCTCCTGTCAAATATTAAGAGCCCCCTAAACTTCACAGACCGTCTTTACTTGTAACGGTAAGTGATCCGTCCACGGGTTAAATCATACGGAGAAAGTTGCACCGTCACTCTGTCACCCGGCAAGATGCGGATAAAGTGCATACGGATTTTACCAGAAACATGAGCCAAAACTTCATGACCGTTTTCCAACTCGACGCGGAACATGGCATTTGGCAGGGGCTCCTTGACGATCCCTTCTACCTCGATCACATCTTCTTTGGCCATTGATTCACTCTCCTTTTTGCTCAAGTTTGAGCAGATATTGGTTCAGGGCGTATCGCAACTTCGCATTGTTAACACGACCGTGACTCTTGATGGCGTCAGCTATTTCCAGATTTATCGTATTGGTAACTTGAATATGTTTCAAGTTTTTCTTTTTCGGGCAATCGGCTTTTCGCTGATCCCCATCGGCCAACAAGACAAAATGAGGCTCCTCAATGCCGATGATGACGGCATAATTTCCCGCATCACGCCCCCGCAATACGCGAACGATTTGTCCAAGACGAGGTCGACTGTCGACATCTGCCACGTTTATCACCCTTCACCTGGTTTACACTTTCGTGAGAATCTCATGGCCTTCATCCGTGATCGCAATCGTATGCTCGAAGTGAGCGCACAGAGAACCGTCAGTGGTAACAACCGTCCAGTTATCAGCGAGTGTACGAACAAACCGTTTTCCCGCATTCACCATCGGTTCAATTGCAAGGGTCATACCTGGCTTCAGGCGAGGACCTTTGCCGGGTAAACCGTAATTGGGAATACTCGGAGCTTCATGCAAGTTTTGCCCGATTCCGTGTCCGACATACTCCCGCACGATTGAAAAACCGGCACCTTCGGCATGTTTTTGAATCGCGTGGGAAACATCCCCCAGTCTTGCGCCTGGCTTTGCCTGTTCAAGACCTTTGTACAGGGATTCCTCGGTGACGGTGAGCAAACGTTCGGCTTCAGGGGAAATTTCCCCGACGCCGTACGTCCAAGCAGAATCACCATGATATCCGTCATAGCAGGCACCGATGTCCAAAGAGATGATATCTCCTTCGTTTAACACACGATTCCCCGGAATGCCATGAACCAGTTCCTCGTTCACGGAAGTGCATATGCTGCCCGGAAATCCGTTGTACCCTTTGAAGGAAGGAACAGCACCGAACCCGCGAATCACTTTTTCAGCGATTCGATCCAGCTCCTTGGTGGTGATGCCCGGGTGGATCGCTTTTTTCAGCTCCTGATGAGTCAAATATACGATTTTCCCAGCTTCCCTCATCCGTTCAAGCTCTTTAACCGATTTTAAGATAATCATGCTTTTAAACCTCGAATCAGTGACAAGATGGATTCTGTCACATTTTCGATCGGCTGTTCCCCATCAACACGATGAAGTTTACCAGTCGATTCATAGTAGTGAATCAAGTGTTGGGTTTGCTCAAGATTCACTTTCAAACGTTCTTTCACGGTCTCTATCGCGTCATCCGCCCGCTGATAAAGCTCTCCTCCACAGCGGTCGCAAACCCCTTCGACCTTGGGCGGTGCAAAGAGTACGTGATACGTAGCCCCGCAGTCGCGACAGATCCGTCTGCCCGTGAGGCGTTTAAGAAGTTCCTCTTCTGCAACCTCAATATAAAGAACCAGATCGATCGGGCGATTCAATTCATCCGTTAATTCGTCCAAAGCCTCGGCCTGTGGAACCGTTCTGGGAAAACCGTCCAATAAAAAGCCCTTGGCACAATCATCCTTGCCGAGCCGGTCGCGGACGATCCCGATCGTCACACGGTCAGGTACCAACTGGCCTTTATCCATATAGGACTTGGCTTCCATTCCCAGAGGGGTTTGTTCCTTAACAGCCGCTCGAAACATATCTCCCGTAGAAATATGCGGGATATCCAGCTCTTCCACAATTCGAGCTGCCTGTGTCCCTTTGCCGGCTCCGGGCAATCCCATCAGTACGATATTCAAGCGTCATCCCTCCCGGATCAGAATTCTACGGGCGGTCCGCATGACAGTTCACATCAGTGAGCTGGTGCTCATGCATAGTCCCCGGATGTAGCTCCGGGGGTGGCAAACAGAAAGTCTATTTATGCATAAAGCCCTTGTAATGGCGTTTAATCAGCTGGCTTTCAATCGTCTTCATCGTTTCAAGTGCAACCCCGACCACGATCAGAAGCGAGGTTCCCCCGATTTGCACATTGCTCGGAAGACCGGCAAGATTGATGAAGAAGATCGGCAAAATGGAAATCAGCGACAGAAAAATCGCGCCTGACAGCGTTAGACGATTCATGACCCGGGTTAAATAGGTGGTTGTATTCTTGCCCGGGCGAATCCCAGGAATAAAGCCGCCGTTTTTCTTCATCTGATCAGACAACTGAACCGGGTTAATCTGCACAAAGGTGTAGAAGTAAGTGAAACCGATAATCAGAATCACATACATTGCCGCACCGAGCGGGGAACGGGTGTAATCGAAGTTGTAGATAAACCAATCCGCAACCGGGTGTCCTTGCCAGAAGCTTGCAATCGTAACCGGGAACATCATCAAGGACAAGGCGAAGATTACCGGAATCACACCGGCCGCGTTCACTTTCATCGGAATGTGAGTCGATTGGCCGCCGTACATTTTACGTCCAACCACCCGTTTCGTATATTGAACGGGTATTCTCCTTACGCCCTGTTGGATATAGATCGTGGCGATAATGATAACCACAACCACCAACAAAAGCCCCACCGCTTTCAGGATACCGATAAACAGCTGTGCATTTTTGCCGAAGAAGGACGTATAGATCTGTCCGATGTGCATCGGGATGTTGGCCACGATCCCGGCAAAGATCAGAATGGAAATCCCGTTTCCGATCCCTTTGTCCGTGATCTGCTCACCCAACCACATGAGAAAGGTTGTGCCTGCCGTCAAAGTCAGAGCGATGAGTGCATAGCTCCAGACGCTGGTGTCCAATACAAAGCCCTGGTAGACCCTGTTGAAACCTATGGCAACTCCCACCGACTGGATCAGTGCCAAAACCACCGTAAAATAGCGGGTAAACTGAGCCAGTTTGCGGCGGCCCACCTCTCCCTCTTTTGCCCATCTTGCAAAAGCCGGGATGACATCCATCGTCAGCAACTGCACAATGATCGAAGCGGTGATGTAAGGCATAATCCCCATGGCGAAAATGGAGAAGTTGCGGAATGCCCCACCGGAAAAAGCGTTAATCAAACCAAATACGCCTTGACCGCCTCTCTCCATCATGCTCTGCAAGATCGCCGGGTCCGTGTTAGGAACCGGAATAAAGCTTCCGATTCGAAACACGACCAAGATCAAAAGCGTGAAAAAAATACGACGACGAAGATCTTCCACCTTAAAGATGTTACCCAGGTTCCGGATCATTAGATTACCTCCGTCGCTCCACCAGCGGCGTTGATTTTTTCAATCGCAGAGGCAGAGAATTTTTGAGCTTTTACCGTGAGTTTTTTGTTCAACTCACCATTGCCCAACACTTTCAACCCGTCTTTCAGATCTTTTACAACGCCTTGCTCTTTCAACAGTTCTGGAGTTACGACAGTTCCCTCTTCGAAGCGGTTGAGCACATCCAGGTTGATGATGGCATATTCCACTCGATTCGGGTTGGTAAATCCGCGCTTCGGCAAACGACGGTAAATCGGGTTTTGGCCGCCTTCAAAGCCAGGACGAACACCGCCACCGGAGCGTGCGTTTTGCCCTTTATGGCCTTTTCCGGCCGTTTTACCCTGGCCGGCAGAAATACCGCGGCCAAGCCGTTTTTTCTTGTGACGGGCACCCTCAGCCGGTTTCAGTTCATGCAGTTTCATTCCTCGCACCTCCTCTTTGACAAGTCATGTGCATTATTCGCTGATTTCTTCAACGGAAACGAGGTGTTTCACTTTATTGATCATACCACGGATGGCCGGATTATCTTCATGCGTTACGGTCTGTTCCCGTTTTGTTAAACCGAGTGTACGCAGGGTGACACGTTGCACTTCAGGACGGCCAATCATACTCCGCTTGAGTGTAATTGCCAGTTTCTTTGCCACGGTCATCCCTCCTTATCCCATCAATTCTTCTACGCTTTTTCCGCGCAGTTTTGCTACGTCCTCAGGACGTTTCAAGCTTTGCAAACCGGAAAGTGTGGCACGAACCATGTTGATCGGGTTGTTGGAACCCGTCGATTTGGTAAGAATGTCACCAACACCTGCCGCATTCAATACGTCACGCACAGGACCGCCTGCGATGACACCCGTACCTTTGGAAGCAGGTTTCAGAAGAACACGGCCTGCGCCAAACTCACCGATCGTCTCATGCGGAATGGTTGTCCCCAGAAGAGGAACGGTAACCATATTCTTTTTCGCATCTTCAATCCCTTTGCGGATCGCTTCAGGAACCTCAGCCGCTTTACCAATTCCTGCACCGACCTTGCCTTTGCCGTCACCGACAACAACAAGCGCACTGAAGCTGAAACGGCGTCCGCCCTTCACAACTTTCGCTACGCGATTAATGTTAACCACTTTTTCGATAAACTCGGATTGCGCAGCATCTTTGCGACGTGGCTTTTCTTGCTTGCTCAAAAGTCTAGACCCCCTTCCCGTGCTCCTTCTGCCAAAGCTTTTACACGACCATGATAGAGGTAACCGCCACGGTCGAATACAACCGACTTAAAGCCTTTCTCAACGGCGCGCTTTGCGATCAATTCCCCTACCGCACGAGCCGCATCAACCGTACCGCCGTTGGAGAATTTCTCCTTCAGCTCGGCATCCAAGGTCGAAGCGGATGCAACCGTATGTCCAATCGTGTCATCGATCAATTGCGCATAGATGTTTTTGGAAGAACGGAAAACGTTCAAACGTGGACGCTCAGCAGTACCGAATACTTTTTTGCGGACACGCAGATGACGTTTTGCCCGTTTTTTGTTGCGATCTCCTTTTTGAATCACGGTCCAGCTCACTCCCTTCTTGTTAGGCGATTCGATTATTTACCCGTTTTACCCTCTTTGCGACGGATAACTTCATCGCTGTATTTAATCCCTTTGCCTTTATAAGGTTCAGGTTCACGGTAAGAACGGATTTTCGCAGCCATTTCGCCGACTTTCTCTTTATCGATGCCTTTCACCACAATTTGCGTTTGAGACGGAACGTCGAGTTCAATTCCGTCGATCGGCGTTACATCGATCGGATGAGAATAACCGACGTTTAACACCACGTTGTTTCCTTTTTTCGAAGCACGGTATCCGACACCGACCAATTCAAGCGTTTTGGAGAAACCGTTGGTTACACCCTCAACCATGTTGGCAATCACGCTGCGGGTGGTTCCATGCAAGGCACGATGAGTGCGGTGATCGCTTGGGCGCTCCACGATCACTTGATTGTCCTCCACTTTGATGGCGATATCGGAATGGAAGTTACGAGTTAAGGTACCTTTCGGCCCTTTTACCGTTACGGTGTTTCCTTCCAATTTCACTTCTACACCGTTTGGAATCACAACCGGTTTTTTACCGATACGAGACATTCGATTCACCTCCATCCTTTATGCCGATTACCAAACGTACGCGATAACTTCGCCGCCCACTTTTTGCTGACGGGCTTCTTTATCCGTCAGAATTCCTTTGTTGGTGGACAAAATGGCGATTCCCAAACCACGAAGAACACGTGGAATTTCGTTCGCTTTTACATAAACGCGCAAACCAGGTTTGCTGATCCGTTTCAACCCGGTAATCACTTTTTCGTTGTTCGGTCCGTATTTGAGGAAAATCCGGATGATACCCTGTTTGTTGTCTTCGATATATTCAGCATCGCGAATGAAACCTTCACGTTTCAGGATCTCAGCGATTTCCCTTTTGATACGAGATGCCGGAAACTCAACGCTCTCATGGCGAACCGTGTTAGCGTTGCGAATTCTGGTCAGCATATCTGCAATCGGGTCTGTCATTACCATGCGAAACCCTCCTTCCTATCCTCATTACCAACTTGCTTTTTTAACACCGGGAATCTGCCCTTTGTAGGCCAATTCACGGAAGCAGATCCGACAGAGACGAAACTTGCGTAATACGGCGTGTGGTCGTCCGCAACGTTCGCAACGGGTATAAGCACGAACTTTGAATTTCGGCTTACGTTGGGACTTCACGATCATCGACTTCTTGGCCAAGTGATTCCCTCCTTTACATCGTGGTGACGTACAGTGATTATTTACGGAATGGCATACCCATCAGAGTCAAAAGATCACGTGCTTCCTCGTCGGTATTGGCAGTCGTCACGATAACGACATCCATCCCGCGAACTTTGTCAACTTTGTCATAAGAAATTTCCGGGAAGATCAATTGCTCTTTCAGACCGAGCGTGTAATTGCCGCGACCGTCAAACGATTTCGGGGAAACACCGCGGAAATCGCGTACACGCGGAAGAGCAACATTGATCAATTTATCGAGGAAATGATACATACGCTCTCCGCGAAGTGTCACCTTTACACCGATCGGCATTCCTTCACGCAATTTGAAGCCGGCAATCGATTTTTTGGCACGTGTGACCACCGGTTTTTGCCCGGAGATGAGCGTCAGGTCTTCTACTGCACCATCCAAAGCTTTGGCATTTTGTACAGCTTCACCCACACCCATGTTAATCACGATTTTTTCAAGTCTTGGAACTTGCATTGGGGATTTGTAGTTGAACTTCTTCATTAACGCAGCGGTTACCTCATTGAGGTAATGCTCTTTCAAACGTGCTGCCATCAGGTACCCTCCCTTCTCTCGCGTTATTTGTCGAGGATTTCACCGGATTTTTTCGCATAACGCACTTTCTTTTTCTCGCCGTTTTTACCCTCGATGAACTTGTAGCCAACCCGGGTCGGCTCCTTCGTTTTCGGGTCTTCAATCATCAGGTTGGAAACGTGAATCGGCGCTTCCTTCTCGATGATGCCGCCCTGAGGGTTATCCTGGGTCGGACGGGAATGTTTTTTCACCAAGTTTACACCTTCGACGAGCACACGATCTTCCTTGGGAAGAACTTTAATTACACGACCGCGGGTGTAAACTTTTTTGCCGTTTTCAAAGTACGGAGCTTCTTTACCGCGCATGACGATTACCATATCGCCTTTTTTGATGTGCATACGGGGCACCTCCTTACCTTCCAGTGTGTTGCCGCAAATCATTTTCAGAACCAAGTATTAAAGAACTTCCGGTGCCAAAGAAATGATTTTCATGAAATCGCGATCACGCAATTCGCGGGCAACAGGTCCGAAGATCCGTGTACCGCGCGGGCTTTTGTCTTCCTTAATCACAACCGCAGCATTTTCATCGAAGCGAATGTAGGATCCATCCGGACGACGGGTCGGACGAACGGTACGTACAACCACGCACTTCACTACATCCCCTTTCTTGACAACGCCACCGGGTGTAGCTTGTTTGACAGAAGCGACGATAATATCACCGATTCCAGCGGTAGATTTTTTGGATCCACCCAATACACGGATGCACATAACTTCTTTCGCACCAGAGTTATCTGCTACACGAAGACGTGTTTGAGGTTGAATCATGGTTTTCCCTCCTTCCCGCGTCATTCACGCGTGCCATGGGTTAAATGATAACAGCTTTCTCTACGATTTCCACCAAACGCCAGCGCTTGTCTTTGGAAAGCGGACGCGTTTCCATGATTCTTACGATGTCGCCTACTTTTGCTTGGTTTTCGGCGTCATGCGCTTTGAACTTTTTGGTATACTTTACGCGTTTACCGTACAGTGGATGTTTCTTGTAGGTCTCAACAGCGACAACGATTGTTTTATCCATTTTATCGCTGACCACTTTGCCGACACGTACTTTACGGCGAGTTGTACGCTCGTTCATCCCTGTTTCCTCCTTTCGATCCCCAGTTCGCGCTCCCGCAAGATCGTTTTGCAACGAGCAATGCTTTTGCGAACCTGACGCAACCGGGCTGGATTATCCAATTGTCCAGTAGCCGATTGGAAGCGGAGGTTAAACAGTTCTTCCTTGTACTGTGCGAGCTTTTGCTCGATCTCGGCGGTGGTCAACTCAACTAGCTCTTTTGCTTTCATTCGTTACCACCCGCTTCTTCTCTTTTTACGAACTTCGTTTTGATCGGCAGCTTGTGAGCTGCAAGGCGCATCGCCTCACGTGCCGTCTCTTCTGGAACACCAGCAAGTTCGAACAAGATTTTGCCTGGTTTTACAACAGCCACCCATTTTTCGGGAGAACCTTTACCGCTACCCATCCGTACCTCGAGAGGCTTTTGAGTAATCGGGTGATCAGGGAAAATCTTGATCCATACTTTACCGCCACGTTTGATATAACGAGTCATCGCGATCCGGGCAGCCTCGATTTGACGGTTGGTGATCCATGCCGGCTCAAGCGCCTGTAAACCGTATTCACCAAATGCTACTTCCGTACCGCCTTTCGCACGGCCTGTCAGTTTGCGCGGACGATGCGGGCGACGGAATTTCACGCGTTTAGGCATTAGCATCGATTACTCGCCTCCTTCCGCTGCTCCTTTGTTTTTGGTCGGCAAAACTTCACCGCGATAGATCCAAACTTTCACACCGATCCGTCCATAAGTGGTGTGTGCTTCAGCAAAACCATAATCGATATCAGCACGCAATGTATGGAGTGGTACCGTACCTTCGCTGTAGCCTTCGCTACGGGCAATATCGGCACCGCCGAGACGACCGCTTACCATGGTGCGTACCCCTTTGGCTCCGGCGCGCAAAGAACGCTGAATCGCTTGTTTCATCGCACGGCGGAAAGCAACACGGCGTTCCAGTTGTTGTGCGATATTTTCAGCGACAAGGTAAGCATCAAGCTCCGGATTTTTGATTTCGCTGATGTTGATGTGAACTTTTTTATTGGTGAGCTTCACCAAGGCTTGGCGGAGCGCTTCGACTTCAGAACCGCCTTTCCCGATCACCATGCCGGGTTTCGCCGTATGAATGGTAATGTTGACGCGGTTTGCTGCGCGTTCGATTTCCACAGTGGAAACGGCCGCGTCTTTCAGTCGGTTTTTGATAAACTCGCGAACCTTAATATCTTCATGCAATAGATCAGCATAGTCCTTGTCTGCGTACCATTTGGATTCCCAGTCACGGATAATTCCCACACGCAGACCAACTGGATTTACCTTTTGACCCAAAGCTTCATCCCTCCTTATTTAGTGATTCACGCCTTTTCCGATACAACCACGGTAATGTGGCTGGTGCGCTTGTTAATGCGGCTGGCACGGCCCATCGCACGAGGCATATAACGCTTCATCGTGGGACCTTCATCAACATAAGCTTTCGACACTACCAGGTTGGCAGTATCCAAGTTGTGATTGTGCTCAGCGTTTGCCACGGCAGACGTGAGTACTTTCTCAATGATCGGGGAGGCAGCACGAGGAGTGTAGCGTAAAATCGCCAATGCCTCTTCAACAGACTTGCCACGAATCAAATCGATCACCAAGCGTGCTTTGCGTGGAGCGATACGCACGTATCGTGCTACTGCTTTAGCTTCCATAACGTAACCTCCTCTCTAAACCCGGTCCGGTCCACTTACCGTCTTTTTGTTTTCTTGTCATCGCCTGCATGACCTTTAAACGTACGGGTTGGGACGAATTCTCCCAACTTGTGGCCTACCATATCCTCCGTTACATAAACCGGAACGTGCTTGCGTCCATCATGAACGGCGAATGTGTGTCCAACAAACTCCGGGAAAATGGTAGAACGACGAGACCAAGTTTTGATTACGCGTTTTTCGTTTTTCTCGTTTAATTCATCAACCTTTTTTAACAGATGTGCATCTGCAAATGGTCCCTTTTTCAAGCTGCGGCCCATCTTAGTAACCTCCCTTCGAGTGAGGCTTTTTCACAGCCTATCTGACTACTTTTTACGACGACGGATAATATATTTGTCAGATGCTTTGTTTTTCTTCCGGGTTTTGTAACCCAAGGTCGGTTTGCCCCAAGGAGTCATCGGGGACTTGCGGCCGATCGGTGCACGACCTTCCCCACCACCGTGCGGGTGATCCACAGGGTTCATCACAGAACCGCGAACGGTTGGCCGTTTACCCAGCCAACGGGAACGTCCTGCTTTACCAATCGTGATCAACTCATGATCCAAGTTGCCTACCTGACCGATCGTTGCACGGCAATCCAGGTGAACCATGCGTGTTTCGCCGGAGGTAAGGCGGATGATGGCGTATTTCCCTTCTTTACCGAGCAATTGTGCCGATGCACCTGCTGCGCGGACAAGCTGTCCACCACGGCCCGGTTTAAGTTCGATGTTGTGAATGACCGTACCTACCGGAATATTGCGAAGAGGCAACGCATTTCCCAAACGGATTTCCGCATCAGGACCGGACGAAACGGTCATGCCCACTTTCAATCCGTGAGGAGCGAGAATGTAACGTTTTTCTCCATCCACATAGTGGATTAAAGCAATATTGGCAGAACGGTTCGGATCGTATTCGATCGTAGCCACTTTTCCAGGAATGCCATCTTTATTACGTTTGAAGTCAACCAAACGATATTTGCGTTTATGTCCGCCGCCTTGGTGACGAACAGTCAGTTTCCCCTGGTTGTTGCGGCCTGCCTTTTTCTGCAGAGGTACTACCAGGGATTTTTCCGGTTTATCTGTCGTAATCTCGTCAAAGCTGGAAACAGTCATATGACGACGAGACGGGGTCGTTGGTTTAAAGTGTTTAATTCCCATTCCTTTTCCCTCCTTCTTTTTTAGGATGGATTAAACTTCAAATACCTCGATTGGTTTGCTGTCAGCGGTGAGTTTAACCACAGCTTTCTTTCTCTCAGGTCTGCGACCGCTGTACCGGCCATAACGTTTAATTTTACCGGGAA
Organism: Thermoactinomyces sp. CICC 10523; assembly: GCF_016055105.1. NCBI lineage: Bacteria > Bacillati > Bacillota > Bacilli > Caryophanales > Thermoactinomycetaceae > Thermoactinomyces > Thermoactinomyces sp. CICC 10523. The sequence continues at coordinate 118,386 of NZ_JAECVX010000009.1, read as the reverse complement.
CGCGCATCGTGTTCACTTTCTCCACTTTTACGCCGAAGATCTGCTCAATCGCTTTTTTCACTTCGACTTTATTGGCACGTGGATCCACTTCAAACACGTATTTACGATCCTCCATGAGTTCCGTGGATGCTTCGGTAATGACCGGACGACGGATGATATCGCGAGGGTCTTTCATCGACCAAGCACCTCCTCGACGCGATTCACAGCTCCACGAGTGAGAATCAGCTTGTCATGGTAAAGAACGTCGAGAACGTTCAATCCATCTGCCGGTATAAGTTTCACTCCCGGAATGTTGCGGGCGGAGAGAACAGCATTGTCCTCCAATTGATCGGCAACGATCAGCGCCTTGCGATCAACACCCAGGTTTTTGAGTACTTGTACCATTTCTTTGGTTTTCGGTTGATCCATTTTCAATTCATCGAGCACGACCACTTGGCTGTCCAGCACCTTAGAAGAAAGAGCGGACTTGATCGCCAAACGACGAACCTTTTTCGGTAATTTATAAGCATAGCTGCGCGGTTGCGGTCCAAATACCACACCACCGCCTACCCACAACGGGGAACGAATGCTGCCGTGACGTGCACGACCGGTTCCTTTTTGTCTCCACGGTTTCTTGCCGCCCCCACGAACAGCTGCACGATTTTTCGTTGCATGGGTACCACGGCGCAGGGATGCTTGTTGCATAACCACAGCATCATGCAATACCGCCTGATTCGGGGTAATGCCGAACACTGCATCAGACAGCACGATTTCATCCACCTGCTTGCCGCTCATGTCTAACACTGCCAGCTTAGGCATGGATGCTCCTCCTTTCTTCAATCAATCGCTTACTTGCTTTTTACGGCTGATTTGATCACAACATAGCTGTTTTTCGGTCCAGGTACGGAGCCTTTGATCAAAATCAGGTTTTTGTCAGCATCAACACGAACGATTTCAAGGTTTTGTGTTGTTACACGTTCTCCGCCCATGCGTCCCGGAAGCGTTTGTCCTTTGAATACGCGGTTCGGAGCAATCGCACCCAACGAACCTGGTCCGCGATGGTAACGGGAACCGTGGCTCATCGGACCGCGAGCTTGGTTGTGACGTTTGATCGCACCTGCAAATCCTTTTCCTTTGGATGTGCCGGTGACGTCAACCAGTTCGCCAGCTGCGAAGATGTCTGCTTTGACTACCCCGCCAAGCTCATAGTCAGCCAGGTTTACGCCACGCACTTCTTTGATGAATTTTTGTGCTTTCGCATTTGCTTTCTTCGCATGTCCAAGCTCAGGTTTGTTGGAACGATGTTCCTTCTTCTCTTCAAAACCGAGCTGGATTGCTTCGTAACCATCGGTTTGCAGTTCTTTCTTCTGCAACACCACACACGGTCCCGCTTCAACTACGGTAACTGGAACCACCACGCCATCTTCGTTGAAGATTTGGGTCATCCCAATTTTCTTTCCGAGAATCCCTTTCACTTTGTACACCTCCTACCATCGTAGAGTGAGAGATTACAATTTGATTTCGATGTCGACACCGGACGGCAGATCCAATCTCATCAACGCATCTACGGTTTGCTGAGTTGGATTGACGATGTCAATAAGGCGTTTATGAGTGCGCATTTCGAATTGCTCACGAGAATCTTTATATTTGTGAACAGCGCGCAGGATCGTGTAAACCGTTTTTTCCGTCGGCAACGGAATCGGTCCCGACACGCTGGCACCTGTCCGCTTTGCGGTATCCACGATTTTAACCGCGGATTGATCCAGGATGCGGTGATCGTAAGCTTTTAAACGAATGCGAATCTTTTGCTTTGCCATTATTAACCCTCCTTCTCGCTCATTTTTGCAAATGAACTTCTCCGCGAAAATTTCCCGCCCGGCCATGGCAAAGGGGCCGGGTGTGTCGGCAACCTTTCGCTTCATCGCGTTCATGACAACATTCACGATTATATAGAAAAAAATTGGACGATGCAAGCTTTTTTCGCGTATTTTAGGGAAATGTAATTAAGTTGCGACCCTGACCAGCACTTGCAAAAGCCTACCTGCCATATTTTACAAAATAGTTGGGCCATTTTTCAAGTCTTAAAACAAAAAGCTGCCAGCCCGGAAATCGGGTTGACAGCTTTTTTTGATCGGCAGTGGCCATTACTCGTTAATAACGGTAACAGCACCTGCGCCTACGGTACGTCCACCTTCGCGGATAGCGAAACGGGTACCGTCTTCGATAGCGATCGGCGCGATCAATTCTACTTCCATTTCAACGTTGTCGCCAGGCATGCACATTTCAACGCCTTCCGGCAACTTGATAACACCGGTTACGTCGGTGGTGCGGAAATAGAATTGCGGACGATAACCAGAGAAGAACGGGGTATGACGTCCACCTTCTTCTTTGGAGAGAACGTATACTTGAGCTTTAAATTTGGTGTGCGGTTTCACGCTGCCAGGTTTAGCTAATACTTGACCGCGTTGTACATCTTTACGCTCAATACCGCGGAGGAGTGCACCGATGTTGTCACCAGCTTGAGCTTGGTCGAGCAACTTACGGAACATTTCTACCCCGGTTACAACGGTTTTGCGGGTTTCAGCGAGACCCACGATTTCAACTTCGTCACCAACTTTGATGACACCGCGTTCTACACGGCCGGTAGCAACGGTACCACGACCGGTAATGGTGAATACGTCCTCAACCGGCATGAGGAAGGTTTTGTCGGTGTCACGTTGCGGTTCCGGAATATATTCGTCAACTGCAGACATCAGTTCAATAATGCATTCAGCTTCAGGACCAGTCGGGTTTTCGAGAGCTTTCAGAGCGGATCCACGGATAACCGGGATATCATCTCCTGGGAACTCATACTCGGAGAGAAGTTCACGAACTTCCATTTCTACGAGTTCGAGCAACTCTTCGTCGTCAACCATGTCGCATTTGTTCAGGAATACAACGATGTACGGTACGCCTACCTGACGGGAGAGCAGAATGTGCTCACGGGTTTGCGGCATTGGACCGTCAGCAGCGGATACTACGAGGATCGCTCCGTCCATTTGTGCAGCACCGGTGATCATGTTTTTCACGTAGTCAGCGTGACCCGGGCAGTCAACGTGAGCATAGTGGCGGTTGTCCGTTTCATACTCAACGTGAGCGGTGGAGATGGTGATACCGCGCTCTCTTTCTTCCGGAGCTTTGTCGATTTGGTCGTAAGCTTGTGCTTGAGCTTTACCTTGTTGAGCAAGCACGGTGGTGATTGCAGCGGTCAAAGTGGTTTTACCGTGGTCAACGTGACCGATGGTACCAATGTTAACGTGTGGTTTTGTACGTTCGAACTTGGCTTTTGCCATGACTGATGATCCTCCTTATTTAGGACTAAGTAATATTGTAATAGATTTATGGAAATCCGGGAAGCGGATTAAACCGCTTCACCAGTTTCTTTAACACAAATTAGACATTACTGTCCAGTTGCTTTTTTGATGATCTCATCAGCAATGTTTTTCGGCACTTCTTCGTAGTGATCGAAGAACATTGAGAAGACACCGCGTCCTTGGGTGCGGGAGCGCAGGTTATTTACATAACCGAACATCTCAGCCAACGGAACCATCGCGCGGATGACTTGGGCACCACCGCGAGCTTCCATTCCCTCAACGCGGCCGCGACGAGAATTGATGTCACCCATCACGTCACCCATGTATTCTTCCGGAACGGTCACTTCCACTTTCATGACCGGTTCGAGAAGAACTGGGTTACATTTGGATTTGGCCGCTTTCAGCGCCATGGAACCAGCGATTTTAAAGGCCATTTCCGAGGAGTCCACATCGTGGTATGAACCATCGACGAGGGTAGCCCGGATATCGACCATCGGGAATCCGGCCAAGACACCGTTTTGCATAGCCTCTTCGATCCCGCTTTGAACAGCCGGGATGTATTCTTTCGGAACCACACCGCCAACGATTTTGTTGACAAATTCGAACCCGCTTCCTTCCGGCAGTGGCTCGAATTCCACCCAAACGTGACCGTATTGTCCACGACCACCGGATTGGCGAACGAATTTCCCTTCCACTTTGGCAGAACTGCGGAAGGTTTCTTTGTAAGCAACTTGCGGTGCACCAACATTCGCTTCCACCTTGAATTCCCGTTTCAGACGATCAACGATGATTTCAAGGTGAAGCTCACCCATACCCGCAATAATGGTTTGGGCTGTTTCTTCGTCGGTATGCGTGCGGAATGTCGGATCTTCTTCCGCCAGCTTCGCAAGTGCAACAGCCATTTTATCCTGGTCAGCCTTGGATTTCGGTTCGATGGCAATCTCGATTACCGGTTCCGGGAACTCCATCGACTCGAGCAAAATCGGGTTTTTCTCATCGCAAAGCGTTTCACCCGTCGTCGTGTCTTTCAGACCGACAGCTGCAGCGATATCACCTGCGTAAACGGTGTTGATCTCTTCACGGTGGTTCGCATGCATTTGCAGAATCCGACCGATCCGTTCGCGTTTTCCTTTAGTTGCGTTAAGCACATAGGATCCGGAGGATAAGGTACCGGAGTAAACGCGGAAGAAGGTGAGTTTACCCACATAAGGGTCGGTCATGATTTTGAATGCCAAAGCGGCAAAAGGTTCTTCGTCGCTGGAATGGCGAACCGTTTCCGTACCGTCCGGCAATGTACCTTGGATCGCCGGTACGTCAACCGGAGACGGCAGGTAGTCAATCACAGCGTCCAGCAAAGGTTGTACCCCTTTGTTTTTGTAGGAAGAACCACAGAGAACCGGAGTGATTTTCACTTCACAGGTTCCTTTGCGAAGGGCTGCCTTGATCTCCTCGACGGTGAGCTCTTCACCTTCGAGATATTTCATCATCAGCTCTTCATCCAACTCGGCCACTGCTTCCAACAGCGCGGTCCGATACTCTTCGGCTTTTTCCTTGTATTCCTCAGGAATGTCACGAGCTTCGGAAGTGGTACCGAGATCATCGGTGTAGATAATTGCCTTGTTGGTTACGAGGTCAATGATGCCCTCGAATGTATCTTCAGATCCGATCGGCAATTGAATCGGAACTGCGTTTGCACCAAGGCGCTCTTTCATTTGTTCTACGGCCCCATAGAAGTTCGCACCGAGAATGTCCATTTTGTTGACATAGGCGATGCGTGGAACTCCATAGCGGTCCGCTTGGCGCCAAACGGTCTCAGATTGTGGCTCAACGCCACCTTTTGCACAAAATACTCCCACGGCTCCGTCCAATACACGCAGAGAACGCTCAACCTCTACGGTAAAATCAACGTGTCCCGGTGTATCAATGATGTTGATCCGGTGACCTTTCCATTGAGCGGTGGTAGCGGCGGACGTAATCGTAATCCCCCGCTCTTGCTCTTGTTCCATCCAGTCCATGGTTGCGGCGCCATCATGCACCTCACCAATTTTGTGCACGCGACCGGTATAGAACAAAATCCGCTCAGTCGTCGTTGTTTTACCAGCATCGATATGAGCCATAATCCCTATATTACGCGTATTTTGCAAGGAGAATTCACGTGCCATCGGAAATTTCTCCCTTCATGTTGGAAAGAATAGTAGATTACCAGCGATAATGAGCAAATGCACGGTTGGCTTCGGCCATACGATGCGTATCTTCTTTTTTCTTCACAGCTGCGCCGGTATTGTTTGCTGCATCCATAATTTCGTTTGCCAGTCGCTCTTCCATGGTTTTCTCACCACGAAGGCGTGCGTAGGAAACGAGCCAGCGGAGACCGAGGCTGGTACGGCGCTCAGGCTTCACTTCCACCGGAACCTGATAGTTGGCACCGCCCACCCGGCGCGCTTTAACCTCGAGTACCGGCATAACGTTTTTCAGCGCTTGTTCAAACACTTCCATCGGATCATTACCGGTGCGTTCGCGGATAATATCAAATGCGTTGTACAAAATACGTTGAGCGATTCCTTTTTTACCATCGTACATCAGGCGATTGATGAGACGGGTAACCAATTTGCTGTTGTAAATTGGATCCGGAAGTGCATCCCGACGAGGTACTGGGCCTTTGCGTGGCATGCTTCTCCCTCCTTTTCTCATTGATTATTCGATCTCAGACATCAACTCTTATGGCAATCGTTATTTTTTCGGACGTTTCGCGCCGTATTTGGAACGACCTTGCATCCGGTTGGCTACGCCGGCCGTATCCAATGCACCGCGGACAATGTGGTAACGAACACCAGGCAAGTCTTTAACACGGCCACCGCGAACAAGAACCACGGAGTGCTCTTGCAGATTGTGTCCAATCCCCGGAATATAAGCCGTAACCTCCGTACCGTTGGTCAGGCGAACACGCGCATATTTACGGAGAGCGGAGTTCGGTTTTTTCGGCGTCATCGTACCCACACGGGTGCAAACACCGCGTTTTTGCGGAGCGCTTTGCGGCACGATCTCTTTTTTCATGCTGTTAAAGGTGTATTGAAGCGCCGGAGATTTGGATTTCGTGATTTTCTTTGTGCGACCTTTGCGCACGAGCTGGTTAATTGTCGGCATACCAGGCACCTCCTTCTACGTTTTGTTAATCAAGACCACAGATCCAGGTGTTTCATCCATGATCATAAAAAAGCTGAACGACTTAAAATTTATAGGGAGTTGACCGCACCCCGGCACCGGAGCGCGATCAACATGATATCAGTCGCTCTCGTTCATTTCAGGATGGCTACGGCTGCCGCCCCCACCTCGATTCCGCAAGCCTTTCCGAGCTTCTTCATCGAGTCCACACAGGTGACAGCGATACCGTGATTTTTGCATAACGACAAGATCGGGTGTGTTACTTGCGGATCCGCATCATCAGCCACGATCACTTCAGCCACTTTTCCTTGTTCAATGGCCTTCTTCGTTTGCTTGGTGCCAATCGTTAACGACGTTGCCTGTTTCACTTTTTCATAAGACATCGAATCGCCCTCCAAAGTGAAATAGTTCCAAGCACACGACGTAATATTACCACCTTGAAATCACAAAGTCAACAAGAAACTAATCAATCAACACCGTTTCCTTGGATGAAGGATCGGTTTCGCCTTGTTCATTCGCCAAACGGGCAGTCAAGTTGCGATAGCGCGTCATACCCGTTCCCGCCGGCACCAGCTTCCCGATAATGACGTTTTCTTTCAAGCCGAGCAGTTTATCCACTTTTCCTTTGATCGCCGCATCGGTAAGAACGCGGGTCGTTTCCTGGAACGAAGCTGCGGAGAGGAACGATTCGGTTTCCAGGGACGCTTTCGTGATCCCCAAAAGAACCGGACGTGCCACTGCCGGGTCGCCTCCCTCAAGAAGGGCTTTGCGGTTGGCCTCTTCGTAATCATGAATATCCACAACCGAGCCTGGCAACAGTTCGGTTGTACCTGCATCAGTGATGCGAACCTTCCGCATCATTTGGCGTACCATGACTTCAACGTGTTTGTCGTTAATTTCCACCCCTTGCAGGCGGTATACTTTTTGCACTTCCTGCAGGAGATAGCGTTGTACGCCGGCGATCCCTTTCACCCGCAACAGTTCTTTCGGATCAACGGAACCCTCTGTCAGCTCGTCACCGGCAGCGACGGTGTCACCGACGGAAACACGCAGACGGGAGCCGTATGGCGCGGTATGAACCTTCGATTCAACATCACCTTCGATTTCAATTTCACGGCGATCCTTGGTTTCGCGAATGTCGACAACCTTACCCGAAATTTCGCTGATGACCGCCTGTCCTTTCGGGTTGCGGGCCTCGAACAATTCCTGAATCCGCGGCAAACCTTGGGTAATATCGTCGCCGGCTACCCCACCGGTATGGAAGGTACGCATCGTCAGCTGCGTTCCCGGTTCCCCGATGGACTGAGCGGCGATAATTCCGACCGCTTCGCCGATTTCCACCGGCGTGCCGAGAGCCAAGTTGCGTCCATAGCATTTTTTGCAGACGCCATGGCGGGTACGGCAAGTCAACACGGAGCGGATGACCACCTGTTTGATTCCGGCTTCGATGATTTGGCTTGCAATATCCTCATCGATCAGCTCATCGCGGCCGATGATGATTTCACCGGTTTCCGGATGGCGCACGGTCTCAAACGAAGTGCGGCCCACGATCCGGTCATACAGATTTTCGATCACTTCATTGCCATCCTGAATAGCAGTGACGGCAAATCCTTTATCCGTGCCACAATCCTCTTCACGCACGATGACATCCTGAGCCACATCGACAAGACGGCGGGTCAGATAACCGGAGTCAGCCGTACGCAACGCCGTATCCGCAAGTCCCTTCCGCGCACCGTGGGTGGAGATGAAGTATTCCAACACGGTCAGCCCCTCACGGAAGTTGGTGCGAATCGGTTGTTCAATAATTTTACCGGCCGGGTTGGCCATCAGTCCGCGCATCCCAGCCAATTGCGTGATCTGGGAGACGTTACCCCGGGCTCCGGAGTTGGCCATCATGTAGATCGGATTGTATTTGCCCATGTTGTTCATGAGAACTTCCGTAATCTTATCCTTGGCGTTGCTCCAGATGGAAATGACGCGCTCATACCGTTCATCATCGGTAATCAAACCGCGGCGGTACTGTTTGAGCACTCTGGCGACTTCTTCTTCGGCGTTCGCCAGGATCTCCTGTTTTTCAGCCGGAACGGTTACATCCGATACCGAGATGGTAATCCCCGCTTTGGTTGAATACTTGTATCCCGTTTCTTTCACCTTGTCGAGGATTTCCGAAGTAATCGTCGTCCCGAAACGGCGGAAACATTCAGCGATGATCGCGCCCAAATGGCCTTTTTTCAGCGCACCGGGATCTTCCATCTTCCGGATGAACTCACGCACGTTGGTTCCTTTCTCAAAGATGAAGTATTTATCCGGTGTTTTGACGAAGTTCGCTTTCCCCGGCTCACTGATATACGGGAATTCTTTCGGGAAAATCTCGTTGAAGATCAGCTTGCCCACGGTTGTAACCAAGAGCGCATTCCGCTGTCTTTCCGTGAAGCTGGTCTTATTGATGTTTTTCGCCGGAACGGCAATCCGGGTATGCAGGGTGATGTAGCCGTTTTGATAGGCGTTGATCGCTTCGGAGGCGGAGTAGTAGATTCCTCCTTCACCCTTTTCCCCTTCTTTTTCGATGGTCAGGTAATAACAACCCAAAACCATGTCCTGTGAAGGGGTGACAACCGGTTTGCCGTCTTTCGGGTTCAGGATGTTTTGCGCCGCCAGCATCAGAAGGCGCGCTTCAGCCTGAGCTTCCGCCGAAAGCGGCACGTGAACGGCCATTTGGTCACCATCAAAGTCGGCGTTGTATGCCGTACAAACGAGCGGGTGAAGACGGATGGCGCGTCCCTCAACCAGGATCGGTTCAAACGCCTGAATCCCGAGACGGTGAAGGGTTGGAGCGCGGTTTAACAGAACCGGATGCTCTTTGATCACTTCTTCCAAAACATCCCAAACTTCCGGATGAACCCGTTCCACTTTGCGTTTGGCACTCTTAATGTTGTGAGCCAATCCCTTGGCCACGAGTTCTTTCATGACAAAAGGCTTGAAGAGTTCCAGGGCCATTTCCTTCGGCAAACCGCATTGGTACATTTTCAGGTACGGTCCGACAACAATAACAGAACGGCCGGAGTAGTCAACCCGTTTTCCCAACAGATTTTGACGGAAACGTCCCTGTTTCCCTTTCAGCATGTGGGAAAGGGATTTGAGCGGACGGTTTCCAGGTCCGGTTACCGGTCTGCCGCGACGGCCGTTATCGATCAGAGCGTCAACGGCTTCCTGCAACATCCGTTTTTCATTCTGAACGATAATATCCGGCGCGCCGAGATCAAGCAGGCGTTTCAAGCGGTTGTTGCGGTTGATCACACGGCGATAGAGATCATTCAGGTCCGAAGTGGCAAAACGCCCTCCGTCCAACTGAACCATCGGACGCAACTCCGGTGGGATGACCGGCAATACGTCGAGGATCATCCATTCCGGACGGTTTCCGGAAGAGCGGAAAGCTTCAAGCACTTCCAGGCGTTTAATCGCCCGGTTGCGGCGTTGCCCCTGAGCTGTGCTCAATTCCTCCTTGAGCATGTCAACCTCTTTGTCAAGATCAATTTCCTGGAGCAAGCGCTTGATCGCTTCGGCCCCCATCATCGCCGTAAAGGCATTGCCGTATTTCTCGCGATACGAGCGATATTCCTTCTCAGACAGCAATTGCTTTTTCTCGAGAGGAGTCGCACCCGGATCGACAACGACATAGGATGCGAAGTAGATCACTTCTTCCAGCGAGCGCGGGGACATGTCCAGAACAAGCCCCATTCTGCTCGGAATCCCCTTGAAATACCAGATATGGGAAACAGGAGCTGCCAATTCAATGTGCCCCATCCGCTCACGGCGCACTTTCGCGCGGGTAACCTCCACACCGCAGCGGTCACAAACGACGCCTTTATAACGGACGCGTTTATATTTGCCACAGTGGCATTCCCAGTCTTTGGTCGGTCCGAAGATCTTTTCACAAAACAAGCCTTCTTTTTCAGGCTTTAACGTACGGTAGTTAATCGTTTCCGGCTTTTTCACCTCGCCGCGGGACCAGGAGCGGATTTTTTCAGGCGAGGCGAGGCCGATTTTCATATATTCAAAGTTATTCACATCGAGCATTGGGCGATTCCTCCCTCAGGATTCATCCCGCCAGCGCGCGGGAAGGGCGTGCGGTCACGCCCCGCGCACGACGATCAAGAGTTGGATCGAACGTTGTCATCGTCAACGACCAGGTCGAAACCGAGTTTGTCGTTTGCCGGTTCCTCATCCTCGTCCAGTTCGCGCATCTCGATTTCCTGCTCGTCTTCGGAAAGGATTTTCACGTCCATGCCAAGGCTTTGCAACTCTTTGATCAATACTTTGAATGATTCGGGGACGCCCGGTTCCGGCACATTTTCCCCTTTGACGATCGATTCGTAGGTCTTCACGCGACCGACGACATCGTCAGATTTAACGGTAAGGATCTCCTGCAAGGTGTAAGCTGCACCGTATGCCTCGAGAGCCCATACCTCCATCTCACCAAAGCGTTGACCGCCGAATTGCGCCTTACCGCCCAACGGTTGTTGGGTGACAAGCGAGTACGGACCGGTGGAACGAGCGTGGATTTTATCATCAACCATGTGAGCCAGTTTAATCATGTACATCACACCGACGGTGACGCGATTCTCAAACGGCTCACCGGTACGGCCGTCATACAAGACGGTTTTGCCGTCTTCATCCAGGCCCGCTTCCTTCAGGGTTTCAAATACGTCCGTTTCCGTAGCGCCGTCAAATACCGGAGTCGCCATATGCAGACCCAGCGTTTTGGCCGCCATTCCGAGATGCACTTCCAAAACCTGTCCGATGTTCATCCGCGACGGTACCCCGAGCGGATTCAGGACCACTTGAACCGGTGTGCCATCCGGAAGGAACGGCATATCCTCTTCAGGCATAATCCGCGCGATAACCCCTTTGTTACCGTGGCGGCCGGCCATTTTGTCCCCTTCGGAAATTTTCCGTTTTTGCGCGATGTAGACGCGCACCAGCTGATTGACACCAGGTGGAAGCTCATCTCCGTTTTCACGGGTAAATACTTTTACATCGACGACAATCCCGTCTTGCCCGTGCGGAACACGCAGGGAAGTATCACGCACTTCGCGCGCCTTTTCCCCGAAGATGGCATGCAACAGACGCTCTTCCGCCGTCAGCTCGGTCACACCTTTCGGCGTTACTTTGCCGACGAGAATATCCCCCGGTTTGATTTCTGCGCCAACGCGAATAATTCCGCGTTCGTCCAGATTTTTGAGGGCGTCTTCACCCACGTTTGGAATATCGCGGGTAATTTCTTCAGGACCCAGTTTGGTATCCCGCGCCTCACTCTCGTGTTTTTCAATGTGAATAGAGGTATAAACATCTTCTTTAACCAGCTTTTCACTCAGCAAAATCGCGTCTTCGTAGTTGTACCCTTCCCATGTCATGAAGGCTACCACGACGTTGCGGCCGAGTGCCAATTCACCCTGTTCGGTCGAAGGGCCGTCCGCAAGGGTATCTCCCTTTTTCACCTTCTCGCCCATCCTGACCACCGGGCGTTGGTTAATGCAGGTTCCCTGATTGGAACGGGTGAACTTGGTGAGCTTGTATTTATCAATATCGCCCTGAACAATTTTACCATCCACTTCTTCCTCATGGCGAACCCAAATCTCATCCGCCGTGACCCGGACAACCGTGCCCGGCCGTTTCGCTAAAACCATCACGCCGGAATCGCGCGCAGCCACGTGTTCCATTCCGGTTCCGATGAACGGCGCTTCCGGCTTGAGAAGAGGTACAGCCTGCCGCTGCATGTTGGAACCCATCAGGGCCCGGTTGGAGTCGTCGTTTTCCAGGAACGGAATGCATGCGGTGGCAACGGAGACAACCTGCTTCGGCGATACGTCCATATAATCGACGCGGTCGCGCGGAACAGTGATGATCTCATCCTGGTAACGAACGGTCACCGTTTCTCTGGCAAAGGTTCCGTCATCGTTCAGCGGGGCATTCGCTTGGGCGACATAGTAGTTATCTTCCTCATCCGCCGTCAAATAATCAATCGTATCCGTTACCTGACCGGTATCGGGATCGACACGGCGATAGGGGGTTTCAATAAATCCGTATTCATTTACCCTGGCATACGTGGACAGTGAGTTGATCAAACCGATGTTCGGACCCTCAGGAGTTTCGATCGGACACATCCGACCATAGTGTGAGTGGTGAACGTCACGCACTTCAAACCCTGCACGCTCCCGGGTCAAACCACCGGGCCCCAGCGCGGATAAGCGCCGCTTGTGCGTCAACTCGGCCAACGGGTTCGTTTGGTCCATAAACTGGGACAATTGGCTGCTGCCAAAGAATTCTTTGATCGCAGCGATCACCGGGCGAATGTTGATCAATGCCTGCGGTGTGATTGCATTGGCATCCTGGATCGACATCCGTTCACGAACCACGCGCTCCATCCGGGATAATCCGATCCGGAACTGATTTTGCAGCAGTTCCCCGACCGAACGCAGACGCCGGTTGCCCAAATGGTCGATATCATCGGTGGAACCCACTCCATAGAGCAGGTTGATGAAATAACTGATCGAAGCGATGATATCAGCCGGCGTAATATGTTTGATGGAGTCATCCACTTCTGCATTGGAGATCACTTTCAGCACTTTGCTCTCGTCCGTGGGCGAAAAAATATGCACGGCCTGAAGCTGAATCGGACCATCATCCGGCACACCGCCACGAACCTTGTATTCCTTACGGCCAAACGATTTTTCGCCGGTCAGATACGGGAGCAATTTATCCAAAACGCGCCGCTCCAGCACTTGTCCAGTCTCCGCCAGGATCTCGCCCGTTTCCGGGTCAATGATCGGCTCAGCCAAGCGTTGGTTGAGCAAACGATTTTTGATATGAAGTTTTTTGTTGATTTTATAACGTCCCACAGCCGCCAAATCATAGCGTTTCGGATCAAAGAAACGGGCATAGAGCAGACTGCGTGCATTTTCCGCCGTTGGTGGTTCACCGGGGCGGAGGCGCTCATAAATCTCGATCAGCGCTTTTTCCGTATTTCCGGTATTATCTTTGTCCAAGGTGTTGCGCAGGAACTCATCATCGCCCAAGAGATCGATAATCTCGGCATCGCTGCTGAAGCCCAGCGCACGCAAGAGAACGGTTACGGGAATTTTCCGCGTACGGTCGATCCGAACATAAATGATATCCTTGGCATCTGTTTCAAGTTCCAGCCAAGCCCCACGGTTGGGAATTACCGTCGCTGTGTAAGTTGGTTTCCCGTTTTTGTCCACTTTCGTGTTATAATACACACTAGGCGAGCGAACCAATTGGCTGACGATGACGCGCTCGGCACCATTAATGACAAAGGTACCGGTTTCGGTCATGAGCGGGAAGTCACCCATAAACACTTCTTGTTCTTTCACTTCACCTGTCTCTTTGTTGATCAGGCGAACTTTCACCCGCAGAGGTGCGGCATAGGTAACCTGATGATCCTTTGCCTCCTCAACCGTATATTTCGGTTCACCGAGGCTGTAATCGATAAACTCGAGGACCAAGTTACCCGTAAAGTCTTCGATTGGCGAAATATCATGGAACATTTCGCGCAATCCTTCATCCAAAAACCACTGGTACGATTTTTGCTGAATCTCAATCAGATTCGGCAATTCCAATACCTCATTAATGCGAGCATAGCTGCGACGTTGTCGACGCCCACATGGGATCATTTTACCAGCCAAACAAACTCCCCCCTCGCACCCAGTCGAAGCCGCTTTCTGATTAGCGACTGATCACAGTAAAAAAAGAAAATGAGTGAAAATTTGACCTCATTTTACCTAGAAGCAGTCTATTTACCTATTTTATCCAGCTGTATACACAAATAAACCAGCCGGGAAAGAACAGAACACCAAAAAAATGCAAGTCTCATTTAACGAGACTTTCTGCAATTTATAACACTATCACAAGCGGAAAAAGATGTCAACGATCGGTTCCGCAAATGATCCAGTAGCCTTTTTTTTGCGCGACAACCTGAACATCGCCAAAATGTTGTTCAAGCTCTTTCTTTGCCGAGGCCGCCCCCTGTTGTTTGCGGATGACAATCCAAAGGGAACCCCCTGCCGCGAGCTGTGTTTTCGCTTCGGCAAACAGTCGATAGATTGTCGCTTTTCCGGCCCGGATCGGCGGGTTGAATAGGATATGATTAAATTGAAATTGCTTGATTGCCGAAAATCCATCGCTCACGAAAAGATCGGTATTTGCTTCCGCTTGATTGACACAGGCATTCTCCCTCGCCAGTTCCACCGCTCTTTCATTCACGTCTGCCAGCACCACACGAACGTTTGGGATTGCCTTGGCGATCGCAATCCCGATCACCCCGTAACCGCAGCCGAGGTCAAGCACGGAAGAGCCTGGTTCGATCGTTACCGTCTCGATCAAAAGCCGGCTGCCAAAATCGACTCCCTTTTTCGAGAACACACCGGCATCTGTTTTAAAGGTGAAAGGCATCCCCAGCAGTTTTGCCTTGACTTCCCTTACTTCGCTTTTTACACGAGGATTTGCGGAAAAATAGTGCTCTGTCATGTTCAAAACTCCTTTGGCGGCTGATCGCCGGAAAGAACACGGACCATCATGCAATCCCCGGCCGCACGGGCAGAGACACCGAACGCAAAATAAGAACCCGCCGACCGACGACGGCGGGTCTGGCCGGAGTCAAGCCCATTACTTGATTTCTACAGTTGCACCGGCTTCTTCGAGTTCTGCTTTGATTTTGTCTGCTTCTTCTTTGGACACTCCTTCTTTAATCGGAGAAGGTGCACCGTCAACAAGTGCTTTTGCTTCTTTGAGGCCAAGACCGGTGATACCGCGAACCACTTTGATCACGTTGATTTTGGAAGCACCGGCATTTGCCAGGATCACATCAAATTCGGTTTTTTCTTCAGCAGCTTGACCAGCGCCGCCACCCACTACAGCCACGGGAGCAGCTGCGGTTACGCCGAATTCTTCCTCGATCGCTTTAACAAGATCGTTCAATTCAAGAACGCTCATACCCTTAATCGCTTCAATGATTTGTTCTTTCGACATGAAAGGAACCTCCCTGTTTAAAATATTTCATTTCCTATTAACAGACATTAAGCTTCTGCAGTCTCGGCACCCTCGCCGTTTTTCTCAGCCACTGCTTTAACCGCAAGCGCGAAGTTGCGCACCGGAGCTTGCAGCACGCTGAGCAACATGGACAAGAGACCTTCGCGAGAAGGCAGTTCAGCAAGTGCTTTGATTTCATCAAGGGAAACAGCTTTCCCTTCAACTAGTCCACCTTTGATCTCGAGCGCTTTGTTCTCTTTGGCAAAGGTGTGAAGCACTTTTGCTGGAGCTACCACATCTTCATAGCTGAACGCAATCGCAGTCGGCCCGGTCAAATGCTCGTTCAGTTCGGTCAAGTTCACCTTTTCGGCAGCACGACGGGTCAACGTGTTTTTCAAAACTTGAAATTCGATGCCGGCTTCACGCAGTTGTTTGCGAAGCTCGTTCATTTGTTTTACGTTCAAACCGCGATAGTCAGCTACGATTGTGCTTTTGCTCTTTTCCAGCTTTCCAGCGATTTCATCGACAATCGCTTTTTTCTGTTCGATCGCTTTGGACACGCGGCACACCTCCTCATCAGGAGTTTTTCAGAAAAACAGAAAAAGCCTCCGCAGACAGTCGAAGGCTTAAGTTACAAAAGGATGTATATCCGAACTTACCTCGGTAGGAGATTAAGCGTAACTTACGCGCCTACTGTCTACGGTAACAGCTTTATTCCATTTTTAAAGGAGCGACTATAGGTTACTTTAATAATGACGATTTGTCAACTTTCCAATCGCCAATCCATCTATTGTCAGCGGGCAGTCAAACGTTGGGTGTTAACCGCAACTCCAGGACCCATCGTTGAAGAAACGGTAACGCTCTTCATGTAGGTTCCTTTGGCTGCCGCAGGTTTTGCTTTCAACAATGCTTCAGCAAGCGCCTGAAGGTTTTCGGCAAGTTGCTCAGTGGAGAAGGAAACTTTGCCGATCGCTGCATGCACGTTGCCGGCTTTATCTGCGCGGTACTCGATTTTACCGGCTTTGATTTCTTTTACGGCTTTATCCACTTCAAAAGTAACCGTACCAGTTTTCGGGTTTGGCATGAGTCCTTTCGGACCGAGAATCCGGCCGAGGCGACCCACTTGACCCATCATGTCCGGGGTTGCCACTACCACATCAAAGTCCAGCCATCCTTGGCTGACTTTGTTTACAAGATCCTCATCGCCAACAAAATCCGCACCAGCCGCTTCTGCTTCTTTTGCCTTTTCACCTTTGGCAAAAACAAGCACGCGTTTGGTTTTACCAGTTCCGTGCGGAAGTACAACCGCACCTCTCACTTGTTGGTCCGCTTTTTTCGTGTCGATCCCAAGCCGGAAAGCGGCTTCTACCGTCTCGTCGAATTTGGCGGTAGAGATGCTTTTTACGAGATCCAGCGCTTCTTGAGGCTCGTATTCTTTTTCACGGTCTACTTTGGCCAGTGCCTCAAGATATTTTTTACCATGTTTTGCCACAGACATTTCCTCCCTTCGTGGTCGTAGCGGAAGATCCTCCCACAAGCCCAAGCTGCTCGTGGCAGAACAGCTTAAGCGATCGATCAGTCTTCGATGACAATGCCCATGCTGCGCGCCGTGCCTTCGATCATGCGCATAGCCGCATCCACGTTGGCCGCATTGAGGTCAGGCATTTTAAGTTCAGCGATTTCGCGAACTTTGTCACGTTTGATGGTCGCTACTTTTTTCGTATTCGGCTCGCCGGAACCGGACTCAATTCCTGCTGCTTTCTTGAGCAGAACCGCAGCTGGAGGAGTTTTTGTGATAAAGGTGAAAGAACGGTCTTCAAAAACCGTGATTTCCACCGGAATGATGAGTCCAGCTTGGTCAGCGGTACGAGCGTTAAACTCCTTACAGAAGCCCATGATATTTACCCCAGCTTGACCAAGAGCCGGACCTACAGGCGGTGCCGGATTGGCTTTACCAGCGGGAATTTGCAGCTTGACCACTTTAATCACTTTTTTGGCCACGCTAACCAACCTCCTTCAAACATGTGGTTTTCGCGGGGTTAACCCTCCCACGGAAAGGCAAGCTCCCTGTACAGTCGACGGGCTTGCGCTCGCCCCTAAGACGGGGGTAACAAACAGTACTAATTTAACACAACCTCGTTCAAAACGAAAGCGATTTGCCGACTAAATTTTTTCCACCTGAAAAAAGTCCAGTTCCACAGGCGTTTCACGTCCGAACATATTCACCATTACTTTGAGTTTGGAACGGTTCAGGTCAATCTCATCGATTCGGCCGACGAAATCGGCAAAGGGCCCCTCTTTAACCTTGACGTTTTCACCCACTGTGAAATCAACCGATGCTCTTGATTCTTCCATCCCCATCTGGCGGAGGATCGCGGCGACTTCGTCTGGCATGAGGGGGGTCGGTTTGGAACCAGCCCCTGATGAACCGACAAATCCGGTTACCCCTGGCGTGTTTCGCACGACGTACCACGAGTCATCGGTCATGATCATCTCGACCAATACATACCCCGGAAACACCTTGCGCATCACGGCTTTCTTCTTGCCGTCCTTATGCTCGATCTCTTCTTCCATCGGAACTAAGACGCGAAAAATTTTATCTTGCATATCCATGGAGTGAACGCGTTTTTCCAGGTTGGTTTTCACCTTGTTCTCGTAGCCAGAATACGTGTGAACCACATACCAATTCTTTTCCATGCTCATCAGGGCTGAACCCTGTCCCCCCTTAACCTTCCACCTATTTTGTAATCAAGTTCACCAATTGCAAAATACCAGAGTCAATGATAAAGAAGAAGACGGACAATATCACAACCGTCAACAGCACAACGAGTGTGTAATTGACCATTTCCTGGCGCCCCGGCCAACGGACTTTTTTCAGTTCTTGCACGCTGCCGCGGAAAAATCCGGTTGTACCGGATACGCTTCTGCGAATTCCGCGCCCGATATTGCCGAGAAAAGCAGCCATGGCTGTCACCCCCATCTTATCTCAAGCGTCTAAACCCAAAGCTTATTTCGTTTCACGATGAACTTTGTGCGCGTTGCAACGCGGGCAGTATTTACGGAGTTCCAGGCGATCCGGATGTTTCCGTTTGTTTTTGGTCAGCGCGTAGTTACGAGAACGACAATCCGTGCAAGCCAATGTGATGTTAACCCGCATACCGACACCTCCTCTATCCTTATCACCGTACGTGTGAATGATTATAGAAAATACCCAAACTACATTATCACACCGGCTCCCATCCTGTCAATGTAAAAGCCTCGTGATCTCAGTATTGACAAAATCGACCATCTCACAAACCGATGGTTCCTTTTTTGCCATCTGCCGCAAATCCCCCGTCTTTGGCAAACGCAATCCCGGGGCGGACGTTCGAGCAAATCAACAGACTCCTCCGATCAACTTTTGGAGACAAAGAAAGATCAAGGGCACCACTTCCCGGCCGGCAACGGACTTTTACGGCAAAACCGCAATGGGCCGGGCGAAATCCCGCTAGATAAAAAATCGCGTTTATACCCGCTTTTTCGACAAAAAAATCCATCCCGGGTCGAACCGCCGTCAGTGCGTGAATGACGGAGATTTTTTGCTTATTTTTTTAGTTCGGCAAAAAGGGATATGATGATTTTTGTCGAATTAAACAAAAAACAGGTGGGGGGCACCTGTTTTTGAAGACGGAAACCAACTTTGTCTGTTTTTTGGTGATTAAAGGGAAATCTCACGTACTTCGAGATATCTTTCCAATTTTCTTTTTACCCGTTGCAGGGCATTGTCGATCGATTTGACATGTCGATTTAAGTCGACAGCGATCTCTTGGTACGAACGCCCGTCCAAGTAGAGCATAAGAACTTTTCTTTCCAAATCACTAAGAATTTTCGCTATTTTATCTTCAATATCGTTATACTCTTCCTGGCTGATATAAATCTCTTCTGGGTTTGATAGACTTCCCGGAATCTTGTCCAACAACGTCCGGTCTGTATCGTCGTCGTAAGCAGGCTTGTCCAGTGATACATAAGAGTTTAGCGGAATGTGTTTTTGACGAGTAGCTGTTTTGATTGCAGTGATAATCTGGCGTGTGATACATAACTCGGCAAAGGCCTTAAATGACGCAAGCTTGTCTCCTTTAAAGTCGCGAATCGCTTTAAATAGGCCAATCATTCCCTCCTGTACGATATCTTCGTGATCGGCTCCGATGAGAAAGTAAGACCTGGCTTTTGCTCTGACGAAATTTTTGTACTTATTGATCAAATATTCGAGCGCTTGATGATCTCCTACGCGAACGCCATATACCAGCTCTTCGTCGGCCATTGTCTTGTAATCAACTTCACTGTCAAATACGACGGAATGGCTGGATTGCAAGTTTACACTCACCGCTTTCCCTCCCGACCAAGTGCCTATAAACCCACAGTAACGATATTATATCCGAAATGAAACAAAAACGTCAAATTTTCACCTATTTTTTCCTTCTCCAATTCTCAAGTTTTTGCTTGATTTCCCCATTCAATCGCTCTTCCAAGGTATTTCTTTGTCGTTCATTCTTCTCCTTTCTCAATTTTTCGCTCAAATTCTTTTTGGCCAGCCGGATTTCCTCCAACAGTTCCCGCGAGGAGATCCGGTAAGCTCCCTGACCAAAAACCATGCGCTGTTCCAGGTAATCGGATGTGGCCACATAGATCGACCGATGCGGACTTTTGTATTTTTTTACAAAGCGTTCAATAAACTCATCAGCCGTTTCCTCCCGGCGCGTATAGTAAATCGCTATCTTTTCCTGGTTGGTCTCTACCTGTGCCCCCGGCGTTTGATGCGCATCGAACACCAGAAATACACGGCGGCCGGTCATCGCTTGATATTCGGACAAGTCACGGATTAATTTTCCCCGCTCTTCCTCCAATGAAACGGGATTCCATCGCACTTGCGGATCTGCGCCGATGACATTGTAACCGTCGACAACCAACCATTCTTCACGCCTAACCATTGGTCGTCCGGCCGCGCAACACTTCATACATAAAAATTCCCGCCGCCACCGATGCGTTGAGAGAGGTCACCTTTCCCTTCATGGGCAGTCTGGCAAGAAAATCGCATTTTTCCTTGAGAAGACGACTCATTCCTTGCCCTTCGCTCCCGATGACAACAGCGACCGGTCCTTTATAATCCACTTCCGTATAGAGCGTTTCCGCTGCCCCGTCGCTTCCGACCAGCCAAACGCCACGTTCTTTCAATTCATCCGCCAAGCGGTTCAAGTTGGTTACCCGGGCGACCGGAACATATTCAATCGCTCCGGCGGACGTTTTGGCGACAACCGAGGTCAGCCCTGCCGCTCTCCGTTTCGGGATGATCACGCCATGCACCCCCGCCGCATCGGCAGAACGCAAAATCGATCCCAGATTGTGCGGATCTTCAATGCCGTCAAGCAGGACAAAAAACGGCGGTTCCCCTCTTTCTTCAGCACGGCGGAACAAATCATCCACGGTCGCATAGTTGTAAGCAGCGACCTGCGCCAACACGCCCTGATGGTTATTCCCTTCCGCCAACTGATCCAAACGGGCACGCGGAACCCACTGGACGGGGATCTTTTTCTCCCTGGCCTTGCGCAGGATTTCCTGGATGCTGTTTTTGTTGATTCCCTCTGCCAGCAAAATTTTCTCAATCTCTCTTCCCGACCTCAGTGCTTCAAGGACTGTATGTCTGCCAAAAGCCCAATCACTCATCTGAATCCGTCTCCTTTTCCACTGTTGCAATGGCTTTCTGCATTAATTGGCTTAACCGTTCTTCGTCTCCCCGGCAGTATAAATAGCCGACCAAAGCTTCCAGGCCCGTACTCATCCGGTAATCCGTCACCTTTGCTTTTTTGGGGACGCTGCCTGACTTGGCATTGCGCCCCCGCTTGAGGATCTCCCGTTCTTCGTCCGCCAGTTCCCCTTCCAACTCACGGTAAATTTTTGCCTGGGCACCGGCGGAAACATAGCGCGTCGCCTCTTTTTGCAAATCGTGGGGCCGGCTCACTCCGCGGGCGACCAAGTGGGAACGGATGAAAACTTCATACACGGCATCGCCGAGATAAGCGAGCAGTAGAGGATTCAACTCTTCCGGAGCCTTTCCGATACTCTCCATCATGCCCAAAAGGGAGTGCTTCATTTCCGTTTCCACCTTACCCCTTGCGGAGTATCCTCGACGATGATCCCCATTCCCAAAAGCTGGTCGCGGATCGCGTCGGCCCGGGCAAAATCCCGCTGTTTCCGTGCTTCCTGCCTCTGTGCGATCAGCGCTTCAATCTCTTCGTCCAGATTAACTTCCGCTTCCGTCGCCACGAGTCCCAGGATTTCCTGTCCATAGGTTTTAAACCAGGAAAGAAGGGCTTCCGTCTCTTCTTTGGAGACAACGGGTCTGGCAATCCACTCATTGGACAGCTTTACCGCTTCAAACAGCACGCTGATCGCATTGGCCGTGTTGAAATCATCGTTCATCGCCGCTTCAAATTCTTTTTTATAGCGATCCAGGCTGGCCGCGAGGTCGGGAGAAATCTCTCCTTCAAGAGCCGTTTCCGCCCGGTGCTTCAGATTGTCCACCGCTGTCTGCAATCGTTCAATGCTGGATTCTGCCTGTTTCATAACCTCCTCGTTGAAGGAAATGGGATGGCGGTACTGCACGGACAAGAGGAAGTAACGCAACACTGCCGGATCATATTCCCGGCGCAACTCGACGACGCGTTTCACATTTCCCAGCGATTTGGACATCTTCTCGTTGCCCATGTTCATAAATCCGTTATGGAGCCAGTACCGGGCAAACGGTTTTCCCGTCCACGCCTCGCTCTGGGCAATCTCGTTTTCGTGGTGCGGAAAGCACAAGTCCGCTCCGCCGGCATGGATATCCAAGGTGTCACCCAGATATTTGCGGGCCATCACGGAGCATTCGATATGCCATCCCGGACGCCCTGGCCCCCAAGGGGTATCCCAGCTGATCTCACCGGGTTTCGCCGCCTTCCACAGCGCAAAATCCAAGGGGTTTTCCTTCTCTTCATTTACTTCGATCCGCGCTCCCGATTTCAGTTCATCGAGCGATTGGTGCGACAGCTTTCCGTACCCCTCTTTCTTCAGGGTGCGAAAGTAAACATCTCCGTCTTTTACATAGGCGTAACCTTTGTCGATCAACACGCTGATCGCCTCAATCATTTCATCGATATGGCGGGTTGCGCGGGGATGAACATCGGCCCGTTCCACACCGAGCGCGTCCATATCCTCAAAATAGGCCTTGATATAGCGCTCGGCAATTTCCGGCACCGATTGTCCGGTTTCCTTGGACGCTCCAATCAGGCGATCATCCACGTCCGTAAAGTTTTGCACATAGGTGACGCGATAGCCGAGATAGCGCAAATATCGGCGCACAACGTCAAAAAAGACGAACACGCGGGCGTTGCCGATATGGATGTAGTTATACACAGTCGGTCCGCATACATACATGCGCACTTCGCCTTCGTGAACAGTTTTCAGCTCTTCCTTACTTCTCGTCAATGTATTGTAAAGCCGGACGGTCATTGTTTGTCGTTCCTCCTTGCTTTTCTTCCGTCTCTTTCAGCTTTCTCTTCAGTTCCGCCACTTCTTTTTTCAATTCACTGATCTCATTGGACAGCGAGCGGCAAATTTCCGCAACTGGGTCGGGCAAATTGCAATGATCCAGATCATTATTCACCCGGATGCCATCTTGAATCACAACGCGCCCCGGCACTCCGACCACTGTGGAGTTCGGGGGGACTTCACGCAAAACAACCGATCCTGCACCGATTTTGGCAAAACGGCCGACCCGAATCGAGCCCAGCACTTTCGCCCCGGCGGCGATCAACACGTGATCCTCGATCGTTGGATGGCGTTTGCCTTTTTCCTTCCCGGTCCCCCCCAGGGTAACGCCCTGGTAAATGGTTACATAATCCCCGATTTCACACGTTTCTCCGATGACAACCCCCATCCCGTGGTCAATGAAAACGCCCCGGCCGATCTTCGCTCCCGGGTGAATTTCAATCCCCGTAAAAAAGCGGCTCAGTTGGGAGATAATCCTTGCAATCAGGAGCAGGCGCCTCTTGAAAAACCAGTGGGCAATCCGGTGTGACCAAAGCGCATGCAATCCTGAGTAGGTCAAAATCACTTCCAATGCGCTCCTCGCCGCAGGATCCCGGTCAAATACCGCCTGAATATCAGCTTGCAACGTTTTGCGCAGTTCTCTTAAACCTTTGAAAAAAGCCATCTTGTTCCCCCTCCCCATTTGAACCAAAATAAAACGCCTCTGCAGCAGATTTTGCTGCAGAGACGGCGAAAACCGCGGTTCCACTCTGCTTGAATTCAAGAGAGAATTCCACTTTTACCCATAACGGCGGGTTAAACCGGACTTCCCCTACTCTGAACTGCGGTTCATTTCAGGGGTCAGCTCTTGGGGGCATTCGGGAACCGGCGAAGGGAACTTTTCACCAACCAGTTCCTCTCTGGGACATTCGCCGCAGGTTCCCTACTCTCCCAATCATCGCTTTGACGAACAGGGATGTTGTTTTCTATTTTCGCGAACGGTTCAGCCCTTGTCAATGACCGAACGCAGCCGGTTTACGACGCTTTCTTTTCCGATCAGGGCCAGGGCCTCACGCAAATCAGGGCCGTGATCCTGCCCGGTCACTGCGACGCGAATCGGCATGAACAAACGTTTTCCTTTATAGCCTGTTTCTTTCTGTATTTCTTTAAACATCGTTTTGATGGTTTCAGGCTCAAAACGGTCAGCTTCCTGCACTTTTTGCAAAAATGCCCCGAGCACTGCCGGCACATGCTCTTCGCGCAGCACTTCTGCGGCCGAATCCCCGTAGGTTACTTCGTCTTGGAAGAACAGATCCGTCAGCTCAACAATTTGCGCCACATACTCCAGTTGCTCCTGATAAAGGGAAACCAGACGGGTCACCCACTCCTCCTGTTCCGGAGAGAGCGGTGTTGTCACCCGTCCGGCCTTTTCCAGATAAGGAATCGCCAGCCGGGTGATGCGCTCAAGCGGTGCCTGCTTAATATATTGGCCGTTCATCCATTTCAATTTGCCCGTATCGAAAATGGCAGGGGCCTTGGAAACGCGACTCAGGGAAAAAGCCTGAATCAATTCGTCTTTGGAGAAGATCTCTTCCTCTCCTTCAGGCGACCAGCCCAACAGGGCGATAAAGTTGATAATTGCTTCCGGCAGGTAACCCAGTTCCTTGTATTGATCAATAAACTGGATGATCGTTTCATCGCGCTTGCTCATCTTTTTGCCTTCCGCATTCAAAATCAGCGGAATATGCGCAAACTGCGGAACCTCAAAGCCGAGCGCTTCATAGATCAAAATCTGTTTCGGCGTGTTGGACAGGTGCTCTTCCCCACGGATCACGTGGGTGATCTTCATCAATGCATCGTCGACGACAACGGCAAAGTTGTAAGTCGGGCGCCCGTCCGGACGACGAATCACAAAATCACCGATCCCGTCGGATTCAAACCTGACCGTACCGCGGATCTCATCGTCAAAAATGATCGTTTTCCCTTCCGGAACGCGGAACCGAACGCTGGGAACCCTCCCTTCCTCTTCAAACCGCGCCCGCTCTTCCGGAGTAAGATCGCGATCCCAACCGCTGTATTTCGGGGTCTCTCCACGGGCCAACTGCTCTTCCCGCTCTTTTTCGATCTCTTCCGGAGTCGCATAGCTTAAGTATGCTTTTCCCTCCGAAAGCAACTGGTCAATATAACGATTATAAATATCGGTTCGTTCCATGCAACGGTAAGGGGCGTAAGGACCGCCCACATCAACCGATTCATCCCATTCAATTCCAAGCCATTTCAGCATGGCCATCTGTTTTTCATCCGCTCCGGGAACATTCCGCTCCGTGTCGGTATCCTCGATCCGGACAATAAAATCGCCGCCGTTCTTCTTGGCATGCAAATAGCTAAACAGCGCCGTCCGCGCACCGCCAATATGCAAATGGCCGGTCGGACTCGGTGCATATCTTGTGCGAACTCTAGCCATTCCCCTACTACTCCTTTTGCTTAAGATCAGTTTATGCGTTGCAGCCGGTTTTGACTAAACAAACGACAGCCATTGCGGCAATCCCTTCTCCCCGGCCGGTAAATCCCAGTTTTTCCGTTGTGGTTGCTTTCACATTGACATCGGTTTGCTCCGCTTCGAGCAATTGCGCGATCCGCTCGCGCATCTCCGGTATGTACGGCGCCATCTTCGGCTTTTGAGCGATAATGGTCGCATCGACATTCCCCAGTCTGTATCCCCGTTCTTTCACCAGCTCCCAGACATGCGACAGCAATTTTGCACTGTCGGCATCCTTAAAAGCGGGATCCGTATCAGGGAAATGCTTTCCAATATCCCCCAAAGCCAACGCGCCCAAGACAGCATCGGTGATGGCGTGCAGAAGGACGTCAGCATCCGAGTGCCCCAGTAAACCTTTTTCATACGGAATCGTTACACCGCCAATCACGCAGGGGCGATTTTCCGCCAACTGATGCACATCAAATCCTTGACCTATGCGAATCATGTTTTTTTCTCCTCATCTGGTAAATCGCTTCCGCCAAAATCAAATCGTCGGGAGTGGTCAGTTTGATGTTCGTATACTCACCGGCAACCACTTTTACCTCGATCCCCAGTGCTTCCATCAACATGGAATCATCAGTGACGAGCAGGCTTCTCTCCTGTCCGAGCTCATGGGCCCGCAGCAGATGCTCCCGGCGAAATGCCTGTGGTGTTTGCACAGCCCACAAGCGCCTGCGGTCGGGCGTTTGCTCAACCGTGCAGTTTTCATTGACCACTTTGATTGTATCCTTGACAGGAACGGCCAAGATAGCCGCATGATGCTGATAAACCTCCGCCAGCAGGCGGGAAATCGTTTCCTGACTCACAAACGGACGCACAGCATCATGGACGAGAACCCATTCACTCGTCAAACGTTTCAACCCTTCATAAACACTGTGCTGCCGTTCCTCTCCGCCGACGACGACATCGGCCACCTTGGTCATCCCGTCTTGTTTGATCCATTTCTTGATCCGTTCTATTTCAGCCTCTTTGCTTGCGATGACGATTTCATCAATTTCCGGATGCGTTTCAAAAATGCGAAGTGTGTGAAGCAGCACCGGCTTTTCATGAAACAGCAGGAACTGTTTGCTCTCCCTGGTGCCCATTCTCTTCCCTTGTCCCGCCGCCGGAATGACTACTCCAACGCTCAAGAGTCGATCTCCTTTCAGATCCAAGCCTGTCGGAAGAATAGCGGAAGAGATTCTGCGTCCGGGCCCTTGCCGCCTCCCAAGAAAGCGGACAAAAACCGCCGGATTAAAAAAATCCCATCCACATCCCGCATTGGTTTAATCAATATCCTTGTTTCAGACAAAACAATGCCCGTCTCGGTTTAGAATAAACCAACCACGGGCGTTAAGGCAATGTTTTTCTGTTATTTTTACAAGGCGCGCTCCAATAGCTTGGGCTTTGCGAAGATCATGCGTCCGGCCGAGGTCTGAAGCACACTGGTGACCAATACATCAATCTGATCCCCGATGTACTCCCGCCCGCCCTCAATTACGATCATCGTCCCGTCATCGAGATAGGCCACACCCTGGCCGTGCTCTTTTCCGTCTTTGATCACTTGCACATTGATCTCTTCGCCCGGCAGAACAACCGGTTTGACGGCATTGGCCAAATCATTGATGTTCAGAACACTTACCCCTTGAAGTTCGCAAACTTTGTTCAAGTTGAAGTCATTTGTCACCACTTTGCCGGACAGCACTTTGGCCAGCTTCACCAGCTTGCTGTCCACTTCCTGCACTTCTTCAAAATCGCCTTCGTAAATCAGGACTTTGATATTCAACTCTTTTTGAATCTTGTTGAGAATATCCAATCCACGGCGGCCGCGGTTCCGCTTCAATACATCGGAAGAATCAGCAATATGTTGAAGCTCTTCCAATACAAAGCTGGGGATCACCAGCGTCCCTTCCAGAAAACCGGTGCGGCAAATGTCAGCAATTCTCCCGTCGATAATTACGCTGGTATCGAGAATCTTATGCTCGGAGAAATGCTTTTCTTCCTTTTTGTTTTTGCTCTCCCGATTCTGGCGGCCCAGCTTAAAAATGGAAATAAGTTCATCGCGTTTTTTATACCCCACTCTGAATCCAAGATATCCGAACAAACCGGAAAAGATAAAAGGCAAGACGCGATTAACCCCGGGTATGGGCAGTTGCGTTAAGGGCTGTTGGATCAGAAAGGCGATCACCAAACCGAAGATCAAGCCCAAAAGACCAAATAACCCGTCGACCGCCGGAATTTTCATCAAACGTTCTTCGCTCCAACGAATCCACTTGACCACATTGTTCGATATCCAAAAGGTGGCCACAAACATGACCAGCGCACCAAGCGTAGCACCGATATAATGCGGAGCCGGCACTTCGCCAAAATTCAGAGGAGATCGTTGAAGCACCCCGAAAAACTGCGGTCCGAAATAGAATCCGGCGGATGCTCCGATCAAGGTAAAAGCCAATTGTACAAAGCGTTTCAGCACGGGGCTTCACCTCCTCCCTTCCTTCTGCTATTACTCATTATAGACATTCTTCCAAAATGAAAACCTCTAAGTGCTCATTTTCTTATGTCCTTTTTGTAACAACGATAAAAACAAAGAATCAGTTCTGTTGCGATGATGATAAAATACCGTCAATTAACTTAAATGCTGCAGCTTCATCCAAATCCCTGGCCAACGCCAGCTCGCTGATTAAAATCTGTTTCGCATTCTCCAACATTTTTCGTTCCCCCGTGGAGAGGCCTTTTTCCTCGTCCCTCACCATCAGGGACCGCACGACATCAGCCACCTCGTAGATGTCACCGCTTCTCATTTTGTCCAAATTGGCCCGGTAGCGACGGTTCCAGTTCAATGTATCTTTGATGTCCCGTTTCTTCATTCGTTCTAAAACTTTATCCACGGTCGAATGGTCAACGACTTCCCTGAGTCCGATGTTTTCGACATTGTTGAGCGGAACCATCACTTTCATATCACCAATCGGCATCCTCATGACATAGTACTTTTGCCGCTCACCCAGGATCTCTTTCTCCTCGATCGCTTCGATGATGCCAGCACCATGCATAGGATAGACCACTTTGTCGCCAATGTTGAACAAAACGTCCACCTCCAGAGGGCAATGTCTATTTCCAAGATATCACAAAACTTAAACTCAGTCAATAAAATAAAAATCATTATCTTAGCATATCTGCATTTACTACGTCAATAACTTTTTTCATGAAAAAGACCTAAACTATTTAGTCAAAAAATTGACACTTATGGAGGCCGCTTTATATAATGAAAGTGATCTATGTTCCATCTGTACGGCAGCGGGCATGTTTGCGAAAATCAAAAAGGGGTGAAAGGCATGGGTGAAGATAACCTTCATTCCTTTCAAAAACTAGTTTCTGAGCTTTTGCTACGCCATCGGAGTTTTTTAGATGTTGTCAGCAAGTTTCAGGAATCCAATTCCCGCGTTAATCGCGCACTCATGAAAGCGGTTACAGAATGCGGGTGCCTCCATGTGGAAGCCGGACGGCAGAACTTTCCCAAGGAACGGTCGGTTCACGAGTGGAAAGATCACTTGAAAACCCATCTGTCCGGCCGGTTATGTGACCATTGCCTCGAAATTGTCAAGGCGGAAATGGGCAAAAACCTTTTTTACCTTACGGCTCTTTGCAATCTGCTGAACATCCCGCTCACCGATGTGGTCAAACAGGAATCCGATCAATTGTCAACATTGGGAGTTTTTAACCTCCGATAAGAAAATATAAATCCGTTCACGGAAAACAAAGTGCCTTAAAAGCAAAACAACCCCGGATTCCAGGGTTGTTTTGCACCGTTATTTCAGGTCTTCCACCGGTTCTTCATTTTCTTCCTTCCGCTTGCGTTCAAGCCCTTTCTTCACCCCGTACAGAGCGTAAAGGGCCAGCGGAATAAAAATCACCTTGGGCAATTCATAAGGATATTTCAGCGCGGAGACGGCAACGGCCAGCAGAAACAACGGAGCAATCCAGATCATCGACCTGGGAATGGCCACTTTTTTAAACGCCGGGTATTTAATCTGGCTCACCATCAGGAAAGAGAGGAAGAGCATGGCAGCCATCCATACATAAACGTTGTGCACATACACGTTATATAAGGCCATCGTCGCCAGAATCCCTCCGGCCGCGGTGATCGGCAAGCCGATAAAATACCCCGGCTCACCGGGATGCACGTTGAACCTGGCCAGCCTCAGCGCACCGCAAATCGGGAAAATGGCCGTGACAAGCCAACCTTCAGGGCCGGTGTATTTAAATGTGGAAACATACATAATGATTGCGGGAGCGACACCAAAGGAAATAACATCAGATAACGAATCCAGTTCCTTTCCAAACTCACTCTGGGTGTTTAACATCCGTGCCACCCGTCCGTCCAAACCGTCGAGCAACATCCCGATGAT
Source organism: Thermoactinomyces sp. CICC 10523 (assembly GCF_016055105.1). Classification (NCBI taxonomy): domain Bacteria; kingdom Bacillati; phylum Bacillota; class Bacilli; order Caryophanales; family Thermoactinomycetaceae; genus Thermoactinomyces; species Thermoactinomyces sp. CICC 10523. The sequence goes on along the minus strand of NZ_JAECVX010000009.1, from coordinate 88,381 downwards.
GACCATGATCGCGGCATATTTCCAGGAGTCATGAACAGCCAATAAAATCGAAATGATTCCTAAAAACAAGTTCCCAACCGTAAAACAACTGGGCAACGCTTTCGCAAACATAAGGGAACCTCCTAAATAATTAATACCTGGTAAAGGTGGCGAAAAGCGCCCTACTCGTAACATTTTCTCTCAATTTTCTGTAATGGTTTCATTCTAGGTTATTTAGATATGTCTGTCAATAAACACCTGTTCCTGGATCCTCTTTAACCCCTCTTTAATCGTTCTCGCCCGAACATCGCCGATTCCCTCAACATCATCCAATTCCTCAATCGTCGCCATCATAATGCGCGACAGTGTTTCAAAACGGGCAACCAGCTTGTGAATTACATTGGAGGGCAAGCGGGGAATTTTGTGCAAAATGCGGTATCCCCTGGGCAAAACCGATTCTTCCTGAATGTTGATATGGGTCGGGTAACCGAGAATCCGCACCAGGTGACCGTGTTCCAGCAAGTCATCAGCGGACAGCTTTTTCAGTTCCTTAAAGACGATCTGCGGGTTCATCTCCGGATCGACGCAATAATCTTTGATCAGCAATTCGGCTTCTTCCTCCACATCGGCGACCAACTCCTCCAGCTGCATGCTGATCAGTCGCCCTTCCGTCCCCAATTCATGGATATAAGTCTCGATCTCCCGCTTGATCCGAAGCACCATTTCCACCCGTTGCAACACCAACGCCACTTCGCTCAAGGTCACCAACTCTTCAAACTCCAAGGCCGTCAGGTTGGTCGTTGTCTGATCGAGAACGGATTTATATTTTTCAAGCGTCTGAATGGCCTGGTTCGCTTTGGTCAAGATCACGCCGATGTCCTTCAGGGCATAGCGGAAGTTTCCTTTATAAAGCGTAATGATGTTTCTTCGTTGCGAGATGGAAACGACCAATTTTCCCGTCTGCTTGGCCGTCCGTTGCGCAGTCCGGTGCCGAATCCCCGTCTCGGTGGATGGTATGGAAGATTGGGGGACTAGCTGGGCGTTGGCGTATAATATTTTTTTCCCGTCATTGCTCAAGATAATCGCGCCGTCCATTTTTGCCAATTCATACAAGTGAGCAGGCGTAAACGGGCAATCGATGTGAAATCCGCCGTCCACGATTTCCCGAACACTTTCATCATAGCCCATCACGATCAGGGCTCCCGTCTTTGCTCCCAGCACATTGTCAAGCCCTTCCCTGAGGGCTGTTCCCGGTGCAATCAGGCGAAGAATTTCGCTGCTCACCTTTTCTCTGCGTTCTTCTTCCTTCACACATTACCCCCCCAACGCCACTTTTAAAGCTTCATCCAATGTTTGTACCCCAATCAGTTCCACCCCGCTTGGCGGAGTCCACCCGCGGCAGTTTTTCTCCGGAATCACGACCCTCCGGAAGCCCATGTTGTGCGCTTCAGCCACGCGCTGTTCAATTCTGGAAACTCCCCGTACCTCCCCTGTCAATCCCACTTCGCCGACAAACAGGTCGAAAGGGGAGACGGGGCGATCGCGAAAACTGGAAGCCAGGCTGACTGCGATACTCAAATCGACAGCGGGCTCATCTAATCTTACCCCGCCGACAACATTAATATAAGCATCTTGGTTTTGTAAAAAGAACCCCAATCTCTTCTCAAGGACCGCCATTATCATTGCGACCCGGTGATGATCAACCCCTGTTGCCATGCGTTTGGGGGTTGCGAAGCTCGTCGGAGTGACCAATGCTTGCAATTCAACAAGCACAGGCCGTGTTCCTTCCATGCTGGCCGTCACCGCGGTCCCGGGGGCTCCGAGCGGCCGGCCCGACAAAAAGATTTCAGAAGGATTTTCCACTTCAACCAGCCCGATATCCTTCATCTCAAACACGCCGATTTCATTGGTGGAACCAAAACGGTTTTTCACCGCACGCAAAACGCGATACGTATGATGCCGTTCACCTTCAAAATACAAAACGCAATCCACCATATGTTCAAGCATGCGCGGACCGGCAATCGCCCCGGCTTTGGTTACATGGCCGACAATGGTGATCGCAATGTTTTTCTCTTTCGCCCATCTCATCAGAATTCCTGTACATTCGCGCACCTGTGAAACACTGCCCGGCGCGGAAGTGACTTCCGGATGAAACATCGTCTGAATGGAATCGATGACCATAAGCCTTGGTTTTGCTTCTTCCATTAATATTTCCACCGCGGTTAAATCCGTTTCCGAGGCGACGAGCAGATTATCGGAAAGAGCGCCCAGACGATCGGCGCGCAAACGGATTTGTTCTGTCGATTCTTCTCCTGATACATATAAGATGGGCAAGCCTCGCCTTGCCAATTCATTGGTCGCCTGCAACAGGAGGGTCGATTTGCCGATACCGGGATCGCCTCCAACCAAAATAAAAGAACCCGGAACCAATCCGCCGCCCAATACGCGGTTCAACTCCCGAATCCCCGTATCCGCGCGAGGCTGATCCAGCTTCTCCACCTGAGTGATCGGTGTGGCTTTTTCCTGTTTTCCCCTCTGGATCGACGTTCCCGGAACCCGCCGGGAAGAAGGCTCTCTTTCTTCCACCATGGTGTTCCAGGCACCGCAGCCGGGACAACGTCCCATCCATTTGGGTGTCTCGTATCCACATTCCTGACAGACAAATTTGCTTTTGTTCTTGGCCATCGTCTTTTCCCCTACTTCACTCCGCGTTCATCTATGTTTTTTCAGTCACTAAACAAAAATTTATGATCACAGCATTACTTCTTTCCCATTATAGCAAATCTTAAAAGAAATACACGTGAACATAAAGTGCAATTGTCAGGAAGACTTTAAAAAGCAAACGACAAAATTTTGACGAAAAGAAAAAAGACTGCTAAACCTCATTTGTTTAGCAGTCTGTGATGATCCCGGATCAGGTGGAAGATCTGGCCCCTTCTTTTTCTACCGTCAGCTGGCCGTCCCGGTAATCGATCACCACCGAATCTCCTTTTTTAATGTTGCCCCGCAGCAGCTCCTCGGACAGACGGTCCTCGATGTGTTTCTGGATTGCACGTCTCAACGGGCGGGCGCCGTATGACGGGTCAAACCCTTCTTTTGCCAGATGTTTTTTCGCTTCGTCAGTCAGTTTGAAGTCGATATTTTGTTCATGGAGCCGTTTTCTCAGCTCTTCGACCATCAGCGAGACGATTTCCTGCAGATGCTCTTCTTTAAGCGGATGGAAGACAATCACATCGTCAATCCGGTTGAGAAACTCCGGCCGGAAGGTCTTTTTCAACTCTTCCATCACATTTTGTTTCATGTTCTCATAATCATCACGGGACGTGTCACCGACGGCAAAGCCGAGCCTTGCATTTTTCCGGATGGTCGAAGCCCCGACGTTGGAAGTCATGATGATGATCGTATTGCGGAAGTCGACCGTGCGCCCCTTTCCGTCGGTCAAGCGCCCGTCTTCCAGCACCTGAAGCAGGATGTTAAATACTTCGGGATGCGCTTTTTCAATCTCGTCAAACAAGACGACCGAATAAGGTTTGCGACGCACTTTTTCCGTCAGCTGCCCGCCTTCTTCGTATCCAACATATCCCGGAGGCGAACCGACCAGGCGGCTGGTGGAGTGTTTTTCCATATACTCGGACATATCGATGCGGATCATCGCATCTTCATCGCCGAACATCGCTTCGGCCAACGCACGCGCCAGCTCGGTTTTTCCAACCCCGGTAGGCCCGAGGAAGATAAAGGAACCGATCGGCCGTTTCGGATCTTTCAGTCCGGCACGGGCACGACGGATCGCCCGGGAAACCGACTTCACGGCCTCATCCTGTCCGATGACGCGGTTGTGCAGGATCGATTCCATGTTGAGCAAACGCTCAGACTCTTCTTGTGCCATTTTCTTCACCGGAATTCCCGTCCAGCTTGAAACGACTTCGGCAATATCATCAGCCGTCACTTCCGAGTCTGTTTTTCCTTGATCCTGTTTCCAGTTGTTGCGCGTGATCTGAATTTCCTCGCGCAGCTTTTGCTCTGTATCTCTCAGCGATGCCGCTTTTTCAAACTCCTGGCTCTGTACGGCCGCATCTTTTTCCTTTTTCACTTCTTCCAGTTTTTGTTCCAGTTTTTTCAGTTCCGGCGGAACCATATACGATTTCAAACGAACCTTGGATGCCGCCTCGTCGATCAAGTCAATCGCCTTGTCTGGCAGATACCGGTCAGTGATATACCGGTCGGAAAGCCTGACCGCCTGTTCGATGGCCGCATCGGTAATTTTCACGCGATGGTGCGCCTCATAGCGGTCGCGCAGTCCTTCCAAAATCAAAATCGCTTCCTCAATGCTCGGCTCATCGACGAGAATCGGTTGGAACCGCCGTTCGAGAGCTGCATCCTTCTCGATGTATTTCCGGTATTCATCAAGCGTGGTCGCCCCGATGCATTGCAATTCTCCGCGGGCAAGAGCCGGTTTCAAGATGTTGGAGGCATCAATTGCCCCTTCGGCTCCGCCTGCACCGATCAAGGTGTGCAATTCATCGATAAACAGGATGATATTCCCCGCTTGGCGGATTTCATCCATGATTTTTTTCAGACGGTCTTCAAACTCCCCGCGATATTTCGTGCCGGCGACCACCGTTCCCATGTCGAGCGTCATCACCCGTTTGCCGCGAAGCGTTTCCGGGATTTCCCCATCGACGATTCGCTGGGCCAATCCTTCTGCCACAGCCGTTTTCCCCACACCGGGCTCCCCGATCAGCACCGGGTTGTTTTTTGTCCGCCGCGACAAGACTTGAATCACGCGTTCAATTTCTTTGCTCCGCCCGATCACCGGATCAAGATTTCCGTCCCTGGCTGCTGCCGTCAGATCACGGGCAAGACTGTCCAGCGTCGGTGTATTGACGTTGGTGTGCGCACCCGGATGGGAAGAGAGTGCTTCGCTGCTGCCCAAAAGTTGCAGCACTTGTTGCCGTGCTTTGTTCAGGCTGACCCCCAGATTGTTGAGCACGCGCGCAGCGACGCCTTCTCCCTCACGGATCAACCCGAGCAGAATATGTTCCGTGCCGACATAGGTATGCCCCAGTTTGCGCGCTTCATCCATCGAAAGCTCAATCACCTTTTTGGCCCGGGGGGTATAGGCGATGTTTGTCGGTACCCCTTGGCCGCGCCCGATCAGGTTTTCCACTTCTTTTTGAATTTTATCCAGTCCCAGTCCCAGCGCGATCAACGCTTTGGCGGCAATCCCTTCGCCCTCGCGCACGAGACCGAGCAAAATGTGTTCTGTGCCAATATTGCCATGTCCAAGGCGAACCGCTTCTTCCTGTGCCAGAGCCAACACTTTTTGCGCCCGTTCGGTAAAACGGCCAAACATCATCTTCTCAGCACCTCACCTTTTCTGTGAAAGTGTGTTAAAAGAACCTTTGCCATGAAAATTTCTGCTCCGGAACGAAACCCGATCCCGACCCGCGCCTTTCGAGGCCGGCCGGCAATGGTTTCATCCCTGACCCGTTTTGTGAACAGTCCATCAACCAAAACGGTTTCTATGAGGGGTCAGGGCTTCCTCCTTTTCCTTTCTCAAGTGCAAGGCGTTCCCGAATCAATCTTGCCCGCCTGGTATCCCTCTGCTCCGCATTGAGGCGCTGACCGGCGTATTGTTGCAAAAAACCGGGTTGTGTCATCACCATCAGTTCATTCATGACATTGGCCGACACGCCGCGAATCAGTCCGAGATCAATGCCAAGCCTTACATCGGACAACCGTTTCATCGACTCCTTGGAATCGATAATCCGGGCATGAGCCAAAATCCCGTAGGAACGCTGCACGCGATCCTCCAGTTGAATCGGGGAAACTTCCTGCAATCGCTGTCTCGCCACATGCTCATGTTCGATCATCTGCTTGACAACTCCTTGCAGGTTGCTCAGAATCTCTTCTTCAGCAAGGCCGAGCGTTACCTGGTTGGATACCTGGTACAATTGTCCCAATGCCTCACTGCCTTCTCCGTAAATGCCCCGGACAGCCAGGCCGACCTGGGTAATCGCCGGCAACAGGCGATTCAACTGCTGCGTCATCGCAAGTGCGGGCAAATGCACCATCACTGAAGCGCGAATCCCGGTTCCGACATTGGTCGGGCAACTCGTCAGGTACCCCCGGCGGTCATCGAAGGCAAACGCAAGATGCCGCTCCAGCCAGTCATCAATCTGGTTGGCCAGTTCCCATGCTTTTTCCAGTTGCAGTCCCGGAAAGAGCACCTGAATCCGAATATGATCTTCTTCGTTGATCATGATGCTGACTGACTCATCCTGGCTGAGAAGGACAGCACCATAACGTGATTCTTCAGCCAACATCGGACTGATCAGATGTTTTTCCACCAGCACCCGCTTCTCAAGATCGGTGAGATCTTGCATTCGCACCAGTTCGGCTCCCTGCAGGATGGGGTGAAGATCCTGTTCTTCCCTCCATGCCTGTTCCACCCTGCGGACAACCTCTTCTGCCTGCGATTGGGTACTGAGCATAGGAAAGGGAATCCCGACCAAGTTACGCGCGATCCGCACCCGGCTGCTAAACACGATATCAGATTGCGGACCCTTCACCCGCATCCATTCACTGATCGCATTTTGCATAAAATGTTCGAGCGACATGGAAGGTTCCTCCCTATTTCTCTAATCGTTCCTGAAGCGAGCGAATTTGGTCCCGCAGGCGGGCTGCTTCTTCAAACTCTTCCGCCTTCACTTTGATCGCCAACTGTTCTTTTAGTTTTTCCAATTGACGCTTTAACTTAAGCTCTCCTTTTGTCCGGGACGGTATTTTTCCCGCATGGTTTGCGTGACCGTGAATTCGCCGAAGCAGGGGATCGAGACGATCCTTGAACGTTTTATAACAATCGCCGCAGCCAAAGCGGCCGATTTTGCTGAATTGATTGTACGTCAGCCCGCAGGTGGGGCAACGCAGCGTCTGAGACGAGAACGATTCGTGCGTACCGGATGCAGGAGAATTATCAAAGTTTAAAAGTCCCGAGAGCAGCTGCTGAAAGGAGATTCCGCTGCTGAATCCCGGCATGCTTTCCCCTTTTTCTCCTGCACACACTTCGCAGAGGTGCATTTCGGTTTTATGACCATTGACGATCTTCGTGTAATGAATCGTAGCCGGCCGCTTTCCGCACTCAGGACAGAGCATCGGCCGTCACTCTCCTTTACTGAATAATGTAGTGATCAGGATTCGCATCATTTTCGCACGGATCTGGTCGCGAATCCGAACTGGGAGCTGAAGTGTTTCCCTGGAAATCAGGCGTTGCATCAGCATCGCTTCCCGTTGAGTCATCAGGTTCTTCTCCAGCAAATGGCTGATCACATGCTCCGCTGCCAACTGCGGAATGGCATCACCGATTTTTTCCAGCATCTCCTCGAAAATCTCCCGGCGGTTTTTATAACGGACTTTTTGAATTCGGATAAACCCGCCCCCGCCTCTTTTGCTTTCCACAATATACCCTTTTTCAATCGTGAAGCGGGTGCTGATCACATAATTGATCTGAGAGGGGACGCACTGAAACAAATCGGCCAGTTCACTGCGTTTGATCTCGATTACGCCATTTTCGCTTTCATTTAGAATGGATTTTAAATAGCGTTCGATTATGTCGGAAATACTGCTCATTCGAACGCCCTCCTGCTGACTTTGACTAACTTTGACCTTATGATTTTATTATAGATAAAAAACAAGAAATTGCCAAGCCTCTCTTCTCTATTTTAGAATTGACTTCGTTCGGCCCATTTATTACTCGAATCGTACCGATTTTACTCCTTCCAGCTCGCGCACCTCCTGAGCCAACAGGGGCGATTCGATCCGTTCCGGAAACCGGATGGTAAAGGTGATATTCAGACACCGTTCACCATCATCCTCTTCCTGGATATCGACTTTGCGGATACTTCCGCCTCTGTCTGCGATCATCGAGGCGATTTCGCCGAGCATCCCGGGTTCATCCGCTACCCTAATATGAAGGATATGCAGATGGCGCTTTTTAATCCAAACCGATTCGAGACGGTTGAGCAGTTCGAGGCTGACCAGTACCAGAAGTGTGGTTAAAATCGCCCCGAACAAAAAGCCGGCACCCACCGCCAGGCCAATGCCGGAAACCACCCACAGGGAAGCCGCAGTGGTAAGCCCGGTGACCGAGGCACGGTGGCGCAAAATCGTCCCCGCACCCAAAAAGCCGATGCCACTTACTACCTGGGCAGCTAGGCGCGCCGGGTCAATCCGAACATTGGCCTCTTTCACAAAATCGGAAAATCCGTAGATCGAGATCAGCATAATCAGCGCCGAACCCAGACTGACGAGAATATGGGTGCGAAATCCCGCCGGATGATTGTTCCGCTCTCGCTCCCATCCGACCACTCCCCCCAGCATGCCCGCCAAAAACAGGCGCAGGGCCACCTCAAACCAGGAGATTTCCCATATGCTTTGCATACCATGTTCGCCTCCCCGGCCGCTTTTTCCGTGAAAGTGATCAAGCCGGGTCAGGGCCCCACTCCAGACTTCCATCGTTCCTGATGGCCAGTCCTGCGGGACACTGTGACCCTCTTCAATCTTTCTTAAGCGAGATCGAGCATTTGCGCAAACGAAGAAATCAAGTGATCCGCCCCCGCCAATTCATCCCGGGAGCCAAACTGGGGAAAACCGCTGTAGCGGCAGCCGACCGTGACAAGCCCATTTTGCTTGCCAGCCTCCACATCGGAACTTCGGTCCCCGACCATCATCCCGTCTGTAACCTGATGCTGTTCTTTTAAAAGTGAGACCAAATCCACTTTGCTTTTCGTTTTATACTCTCCTGCGGAATAAATTCCCGTAAACAAGGAAGTTAAATCCCCGGATTCCAGTACGCCGCGGACATAGGGCCCCACCCCGTTGCTGGCGATAAATAAAGCGTATCCCCGTTCTTTTAATGCATGGAGTGTTTCTTTCACCCCGGGATAAAATTCCCCGCGGTGCCTGCCGATCAGCTCAAGCTCAAAACCGAGCATCATCCGGTCGGCTTTTTCCCTGATTTCTTTCGTCGCATCGGGCAGTAATGTCTGCCAGAGTTCATCATGGGTCATGCCGAAAACAGACCTGATTTTGTCTTCAGTCGGCATCTCTTCCCGGTAAAGCCCTTCCTCCTTTAAAACGCGAAACGTTTCAAGAAAAGCGGGGAGTCCCACTTTTTCCGATTGAAATAAAGTACCGTCAAGATCGAAGATGATCGCTTTCACCTGAATCCCTTCTTTCTATTGAAAATCATTCCCTATTTTAGCGCGAATCATCGCGATTGGCGATTTTCCCGCCGACTCCCCGGTTCAGAATAAAGAACAAAATAATAATTGACAAAATATTGTCCAAAAATATAAAATACTTCTATGAAGCGACTGAATTGTCGTTTCCCCATTCCATCCATCTTTTTGAAAGGAGGTCGTCAGCCATGATGTTGCTCATCGCTTTTGCATCCAACGGGATTCGTATGCCCATTTTCACCCTTGTGCCCGCAATGAACGGCAGCGGCAACATTTATCATGGCAAAATTCCATATTCATCCCCGTGCGGCGGCCTCAGTGAAAAAAAGGTGGATTAGGAATCTGACTGCAAAAATCACCACAGGGCTCCACACGGATACCTGTGGTTTTTATATTTGCGTTGAAAACCACAGGTCTGCTCCGTTCCTGTGGTCTTTTTTTTGCTTTGATTAACAAAAAAAGGAGTCGATGTGAGATGTTGGTCAATTTTTGGTTGATCGAAGGGCCCCGTTCATACCGGGAGAGCATTATCAACGACAAGATACGAGGCTTCTCATGGAAACGGCAGCTTTTCTTCTTTTATTATTAATCGCCCGGGCGGGAACGGGTCCTCATCCCTTCCCGCTGTCACGTCAACAAGTTCAATCCCTTGGGAGTGATTTCGATTGCTTACTGTGAATGAGGAAAAGAAAACAGAGAACCATTCCTCAGCGAGCCAAGTTGCGGTGGAATGCCGGGACGTCTGCAAATCATTTTATGAAGAAATAAAAGACAGCCGTTCATGGAAAAACCTGTTTCTGGGAAAGAAGCGGGAAGTGAAAGCCGTTCATCAAATCTCCTTTCAGATTCGCAGGAACGAGGTGTTCGGTTTGCTCGGCCCAAACGGCTCCGGCAAATCAACCCTGATCCGCCTTCTGTCCACCCTTCTGTTCCCGGACCGGGGCCAGCTGACCATCTTCGGACACGATGTCGTCCGCGACCAGCGTCAAGTTCGCCGCTTCATCAATCGCGTTTCCGTTGAGGCGTCCTTTTTCAAAAAGTTATCCGCGATTGAAAACTTGCGGTACGCCGCCCGGATCTACGGATTAAACACAAGCGAGGGAGAGAGAAAAGCGCTCTCTATCTTGCGGCGCCTCGGCATGAACGAAGACAAGGCGCAAACATCGCTGGAAAACCTCTCCCGCGGGATGCAGCAAAAAGTGGCCATCGCCCGCGCATTGATGACTTCACCCACCCTCCTGCTGCTGGATGAACCGACAACCGGGCTCGATCCCAAATCAAAACGGGATGTGCAGGAGTACGTGGAGGAAGTGATGGAGACGCACGATGCGACGATAATTTTGACTACACATGATATGGATGAGGCTGAACGGTTATGCGACCGCATCGCCATCATCGATCACGGCAAAATTGTCGCCATGGATACGGCGGAGGGACTGAAAAAACAGATCGGAACCGCTTCTATGGAAGAAGTTTTTTTCCGTTTTACCGGAAAATCATGGGAGGATGTTTTGGCCGATGAAAATACAGAATGAATTAAACGCCATGTATGCCTTTGTCGAAAGAAGCTTCAACCTGGTCCGGCGCTACATCACATGGGAGATCGTCTTCGTTTTTTACAACATCGTCAATGCATTGACCATCGGGCTGATCGGCACGACCATCAAAAACCAGGAACAACGGGCCGAGATGATTCTCTATCTCGTGATCGGCGCTCTCTTCTGGGGTTTTATGTCCGTTTTATTTGAAGAAGTCTCGAACTCCATCACATGGGAACGTTGGGAAGGAACGATCGAATATACGTTTATGGCACCCATTCGCCGCATTACCCATCTGACGGGGATGTGCCTGTTCGCCATCCTTTACGGATTGGCCCGTACTGCGATCGTTCTCGTTGCCGTAGCCTCCTTTTTTGATTTTTCCCTGCAAAAGGCAAATCTGATCGGCGCCCTGCTCGTCCTGGCGGTCGCCAGCCCTGCGTTTATCGGATTGGGCTTGATCGCAGCCGTCCTGCCGTTGCTCTCGCCGGAGCGGGGAGCTCAAGCCACGCATATCATTCAGGGGATTATCCTCCTCGTCTCCGGTGTCTACTACGATGTGAGCGTCCTGCCTGCTTGGCTGCAACCGCTCGCCTATCTGTCACCGGGAACCTATGCGCTCCAGGCAGTGAGAAAAGCGATCCTTGACGGGGCGGCGATCACCAGTCTCTGGCCCGATCTCCTCGCCCTGATCGGCATCGGGATGATCTTAATCCCGCTGGGGCTATTTGTTTTCTCCACTGCAGAAAAATATGCGATGCGCACCGGCAAACTAAAGAGAAACGGGTAAATCTGAGTTTCACCGTATTGGCGCTTTCGCCTGTAGCGACCCGCTTTCAAAAATCCCTCCATTTTATTCAGTCACAACTTGAAATAAACCGGGTTCATTTGACAAAATGGCAGAATTCGGTCTTTAATAACCCCAAACCATTTTCCGTTTGGGGTTTCTTTGCGAAAAAGGAGGGACGACCCATTTTGTCCTATAAACAAATCAAATGGCTGATCCTCATCATCCCCACACTGGTAACAGGAGTGTGGGAATACGTCCGCCATCAGTTTCTGCTGCCCGTCATCTCCATGCAATTCGGAAATTATCTGACACCGGTGCTGGTTTTTGCCGTGACCATCACCCTGCTTTACCGCCTGTTTGCCATCTATGAAAACATGCAGGAAGAACTGAAAAAGGAACGGGAGGAAAAAGCGGTCTTCAAAGAGCGGGAACGGATCGCCCGCGAGCTTCATGACGGAATCGCCCAAACCCTGTTTCTCTGCTCGGTCAAACTGAACCGGTTGCGGGAAAAGTACCCGGATGCCGATCTGGTCAGCGTCGATCAACACCTGCGCCAGATCCACGATGATGTGCGTCAGGCGATCTTCAATGTCAAAACGGCCTCATCCCTCCCGTCACAAATCTGGCAAAAGCAGTTGGAAACGTGGTTTCACCTGTTTGAAACGGATACCGGTATTGCCGTCCGTAAGAAAATCGATCTTGAGGAGAGCAGGTTGTCCCCCAAAGAGAAGATCGAGTTGTTCGCCTGCATCCGGGAGGCATTTACCAATATCCGCAAACATTCGGGAGCCCGTCAGGTTGATTGCCGTCTCTCCTCCTGCCCGGGCGGCTGGAAGCTGGTGATTGAAGATGACGGAAAGGGATTTTGTGGCGATCCCTTCGCCTCCCCGACCAGCTTCGGCCTGAAGATCATGCAGGAGCGGGCCCGGCAAATCGGGGCAGTACTCTCCTTTACCCGAGAGCAGGAAAAAACGAAACTGATCATTCAAAAGGAGGGCGGGGAAATTGGAATCCCGTTGCCGTATCCTGATAGGAGATGACCATGATCACGCCCGCGAAGCGATGCGCATCATTCTTGAGGAAGATTCCCGTTTTCAAATCGTCGGGGAAGCCAAAACAGGGCAAGAGGTGATCCGTCTGGCGGAAGAATTGATGCCGGATATGATATTAATGGATATTAACATGCCCGGTCCGAGCGGTTTGGAAGCGACACGTGTGATCAAAGAGAAATTTCCCTACATCAAAATTGTGATGGTCACCGTTTCCGATGACGCGTCCGACCTGTTTGCAGCACTGAAACAAGGGGCACAGGGATATCTGCTGAAAAATTTAAATCCGTCGCTCTGGCTCACCTACTTGCGTTCCATTGCAGCGGATGAGACCCCGATGCCAAAAGAGGTCGCCAGACGAATCCTCCAGGAGTTTACAACACCGTTCTCCCCTTCCGAGGAGCCCGGCCACGCCCTGACGCCGCGGGAGCAGGAGATTCTCACCCTGGTCGCACAAGGACTCACCAATCGGGACATTGCCGCAACTTGTTCCATCTCCGAATATACGGTAAAAAATCACCTGAAAAACATCATGCAAAAACTGCATCTGCAAAACAGGGTGCAACTGACGAGATATGCACTGAAAAGAGGCTTTTTGCGCTCCCGGCCCGGTGAATAAAACATTTCGGTCTTTTTGGCGCAACAATGGGATGAGACTCTGAACAAACGCGCGAGGAAGTCAGGCCCCTGACCGGCCTGCAACCAACTCTCACAGATAAAATAGCCCCAAAGAGGGATAGTATAAGCAAGGAGCTTTGTTAAGATGAATTTGTATCCTTCCGGCAACCATGCACGTTTTGCTGATGAAAAAGGAGGCCGTATGCCAAAATGGGGATGAAACGCCGTGTGATCGGACTGGCGGGAATCATCATGCTGCTGATTTCCGTAACCGCATGCAATCAGGCAGGCAGCAAACCGCATCATGAAGCGAATACGCCGACTCCGATTCAACTTAAAATCTCCTTCCAGTCCGATCCCAACCATCCACAGGCCAATCAGGCAACGCAGCTCAGCGCCAGTGTCCAGTCAAATACCGCTCCGGTAAAAAATGCGAAAGTGGAGCTGGAAGTGTGGAAAGAAGGAGAAAAACATCAAGTGCTTCCCACCACACAGACAAAAGCTGGCGTATACAGCACCAAACACACTTTTCCGCAAACAGGAACCTACCAGGTGATTGTCCATGTAACCACGCCCAACATTCACCAGATGATCATGGGAAAAGTCAACGTGGGTCGTTCTTAGCCCCTTTTTCCGCAATCAATCGTTTGGTAAAATAACCTGAAGATGGGCAATTGCCATAACATCTGAGCTAATTCCACTTCAATCGGGAGGAGTCTTTTTGAAGCAAAGACTCCTCCCGTTCATTCACCGCCTGCCCATGGCATCGCAGTTGATTCATGACCGTTTTCCCCACAACACCCAAAAGATAAGGATGGAACCCGTATGAATCAAGGCAAAATCGTGGTTATCGGAAGCATGAGCATGGATCTGGTCGTCACTTCACCAAAGCGTCCTCTTGCCGGAGAAACCGTCATCGGCGAGGAACTTCATATTGTGCCCGGAGGAAAAGGAGCCAACCAGGCGGTTGCCGCCAGACGGGCCGGAGCAGAGGTGGAAATGGTCGGAGCGGTGGGAAACGACCAGTTTGGCCGCATGGTGCGCGAAAATTTCCGCAAGGAAGGGGTATCGATCACCCATCTGAAACAGCTCCCCGGCATGAGCACCGGAACTGCCCACATCGTGCTTGCCGAGGGAGACAACAGCATCGTCATTGTCCAGGGAGCCAACAAAGAAGTGACCCCGGAGCAGGTCGAGGAAGCAAGCGAGCTCCTGTTATCCGCCTCCATCGTACTCATGCAATTGGAAATCCCCTTGGAAACAGTCTGTTATGCAGCGAATTTGTGTAAACAGCATAACATCCCGGTCATTTTAAACCCGGCTCCGGCAAACGCTTTGCCGCCATCGTTGATTGAACAGGTGACTTTTCTCACACCGAATGAACACGAATGCCGCACCTTGTTCGGGGAACAGGCAGAGGTGGAAGCGATTCTGCGCAAATATCCCAATAAATTGATCCTAACTGAAGGGGAGAAAGGAGTGCGTTACTTTGATGGGGAAAAAATCAGCCGCATCCCCGCTCTGTCCGTCAAGGTAACCGATACGACCGGAGCCGGAGACACTTTCAACGGCGTATTAGCCGTCGCCTTGGCCAAAGGATTGTCATTGGAAGAAGCGATTCGGCACGCCTGTGCCGCCGCCAGCCTGTCGGTCACCAAGCTCGGTGCACAAGGCGGGATGCCTGCATGGGATGAAATCAAAAAAGCACTTCAATCACGAAATGAAATATAACCTCCTTCCCTTTTGCTTCAACTGACCTGACCGGGTACCAGCAAGCCGGACCGGCTCAACTGAATCATCATAAAGACGAGAAAGAGTGCCAGCCCGAAATAGGCGATGCCATACAGCCAGCGTATTTTTGCCGGAACACGATAGTACTCATCATCACTTTGCAACCCGCCGACCGGGTCCTGGATCATTTTTACCCGGATCACCATACGGACATCAGGATGATGCGGGGACGGGGAGGATGTGCTGACCAGTTCAGCCCCGGTCACCTCACCCGGGCATATAAACCGCAAAATCGTCCCAATCCCGGGAAACTCCACTTCGGCGAAATGTTCCTGTGTCTCAACCGTACAGTACTGGCGATAGGGAAGAGAACGGCGATGCGCTTCACCCGGAATCCAAATGCCCGATTGCTCAAAACGGGAACGTTCCACATTTGCCTGCATGTAAACATCCTTTTCCTTTCTCCGGCGTTTCCCTCGACGCAGGTGGGACCACAACTCCAGGACAAAGAGGATATAGATGAAGACCAGCAACAAGCTTTTAAGATAGATAATCAGCACCAGCCCGAAAACCAGTCCCGCCACCCACAGCCATCTCGTCACGGCGATGACAATCCGCCCGCCATCCAAAGGGTGAATGGGAAGCAGATTAAATAAATTAATAAAAAATCCGATGTAAGCGATGGCAAGCAAGATTGGATTATGCCACCAAATCCCCAGACAGTAGCAGGCAAATGCTCCCACTGTTCCCAACAACGGCCCGCCCAGGGCAATAAACGCTTCCGTTTCCGCATCGCTCGGCTGTTTCTTCATCGTGATCAAAGCACCCAAAAAAGGAATAAACGCCGGGGCGGAAACAGGCAACCCCCGCTGCTTGGCAGCAAGTACATGTCCCATCTCATGGATAAAAATCATCAGAACCAACCCGACGGCGATGCGAATCGGAAAAAAGAGGGCGTATCCGCCGATGGAGACCAACATGGAAATCAACGTACCGCCAAACTTCCCGAATTTCAAGAGCGGCAACAGCGCTTTCAGCTTTCCGAGCAAACTCATCAGAACCACACCGATCCAACCCAGCCAGGAAACAAATCGGTTCTTCTTTTTTGGATTCTCCTGATCCACTGCAAGGGCCTCCTTGTTGTTTATGTCGCGCTTTCTCCATTCGCAGTCAACCCTGCCAAAGAAACACCACTCCCCCGTTTTCAATAACTTATTTCCCGTGTTACCCCTATTCTATGACGAAACAAATCAAAAATAAAAAATATGCCGCATTTGTTTTACCGGGCCGTAACGGCAATCGGCCCGGCGTTATTCCTTCATATTTCACAACCGGTCGCCGGCCGGCTTACCGGCGCGGTCATCTCAATCGGTTTTACTCATACCGCAAACATTCGATCGGATGAAGACGGGCCGCTTTGTTTGCCGGAAGAATACCGAAGACGATGCCGAATACCATCGAGAACAAAAGGCCGCCGATGGCAACGGGCAACGAGACAGAAGCCGGCCACAGCCCGATCGCCTCCATTCCTCCCGCAACAGCGGCACCGAGCAAGATGCCGATGGCCCCGCCGATGAGGGACAAGGTAATCGATTCGACCAGAAACTGCATCAGGATATTGTTCCTGCTCGCCCCCAACGCTTTGCGAATGCCGATCTCCCTCGTTCGTTCCGTTACGGAAACAAGCATGATGTTCATAACCCCGATTCCGCCGACCAGCAGGGAGATTCCTCCAATGCTGCCGATGACGATCGTCATGATTCTCGCAATCTGGGTGATCCCCTGCGTCAGCTGTTCCAGATTTTGAACCTCATATCCATCCGTCTTATTATGGTTGCGGTTGAGAATGTTTACTGCTTCTTTCCCCGCTCTCTCCATCTGATCCGCTTGACTTACCTGCAAAGTCACTTGGTCAATTTTCAATTTTCCAAATACGACGCGCCAGGTTTGTGCAGGCAGATAAACCTCCGGGGTCTGGAGCAATCCCTGAATTCCTTCTGCTTTATCCAGCACTCCGATCACTTTTAACGGTTGCCCTTTGATGCGGACAATTTGCCCAAGCGCAGACTGGCTGGGAAAAAGCTTTCTGGCCACGACATCGGACAAGATCACGCCGCCGCTTGAACTGTTAAAATCGCTCTCATAAAACAAACGCCCCTTGTCCACTTTTGCCCCGTTGGAGATTAAATGGGAATTGCTGTTAATCCCGAAGACGATCGCTCCGTCCACTTTATGATCGCGATACCGGATCGTCGCCGTATCATAGCTGTAGGACAGCACCTGACGCACCTCGGGAATCCGCTTCAGTTCCTCAATGTCTCCCTGGGTGAATATCTGTTCATCACCGGGAAGATCAAGATAGCTTTGATCCCGTTTGGGAACGAGGTTAATCGTATTTTTTGAACCGGCGAACTGCTCGGTCAATTGATCGGTTCCGCCTTGTCCGATGGAGACGATAATCATCACCGAGGCCACTCCGATGATAATCCCCAGCATGGTCAGGACAGAGCGCAATTTATGGGCCAGAATCGAGTCAAGGGCCATTCTGAAATGTTCCGCCAGTTTCATGTTGCCGCTCCTCTCACAGGGCTCATCCGTTCTTTTAACAGTTGTCCGTCGCGAATATAGACGATCCGTTCCGCCCTTCCGGCAACCTCCGTATCATGGGTGATCATCACGATGGTTCGCCCTTCCTTATGCAATTCCGCAAACAAATCCAAAATGACCTGACCTGACTTCGTGTCCAGCGCCCCGGTCGGCTCATCGGCCAAAAGGATTAAAGGTTCGTTAACCAACGCCCGCGCAATCGCCACCCGTTGTTGCTGCCCTCCCGAAAGTTCCGACGGCCGGTGATCTTTGCGTTCTTCCAGTCCTACCTTTCTCAGGGCCGCCACCGCTCTTTTCATCCTCTCCTCTCTGGAAACGCCGGCATAAATGAGGGGCAATTCGACATTTCGCCGGGCGGACATGCGCGGCAACAACTGGAACTGTTGAAACACAAACCCGATGGTGCGGTTGCGAATGGCCGCCAGTCCTTTATCATCTTCGGCCAACACATTTTTGCCGTTAAGAGTATAACTTCCCCCGGTAGGCCGGTCCAAACAGCCAATAATATTCATCAGCGTTGATTTCCCCGAACCCGAAGGCCCCATGATTGCGAGAAACTCGCCTTGTTTAACCGACAAATCGATATCCCGCAGCACCGGGATCACCTGGCTGCCGATCCGGTAAGATTTATGTATCCCCTTGAGCTCAATCATTTCAGCTTCACTTCCATTCCGGAACTCAGCTCTTTCGGCGGTTGGGCAATCACCTGATCCTTCGGCGTAATTCCGGACAGAATCTCGGTTGTCTGCTCGCTCGTTTTCCCGACGTGAACCTCTTTTTCCACCGCTTTGCCATCTTTCACGACATAGACGATTTTGCGATCCCCTTTGTCCACGACAGCAGATGACGGGATTCCCATTACTTTTTGGCTGCTCGTCATGATCTCCACAATCAGCTTGGTGCCAAGATTAAAGGGAACCGGCTCCGTCAACTTGATATCGACCGGGTAATTCACCTGGGAATCGGCATTATCCACGCCTGATTTTTCCTGCGGCATCAACCCCACTCTTTCCACCCGGCCAGACCATTTTTTCCCTGGTATGGCATCGGAAGTGAGCGTTACTTTTTGTCCCGGTTTTACTTTTAAAATATCGTAATCGGAGATGGCGGCTTCCACTTTTAAATGATCGAGATCCGCCACCACGACAAGCGGTTCGGTTCCTGCTCCGCCTGACACAATATTATCAACCGCCCGCACCACCGTTCCATTCAATTTGCTCGTCACATAGCGCTGCGCTCCGTTTTCATATTCGACGAGCCGGTCACCCCTTTTCACTTTCTCCCCCGGCTCGACCAGGATTTTCTTCACATCTCCGCGCTCCGGCTGCTGATAAACCGTCTGCTCACGCTCTGACATCATGGTTCCGGAGGTGGTAAAGGTTTGCGTAAGGGTAAGCGGCTTCAAGTTGACAACGGAAAGGGGAACATCCGCTTGCGCCTGATTCATCACCGCCACAGTGACTAAAACGGCCAGAAGCAAAACCGTCCCCAGGCCAATCCATCCTTTTTTTCGATCGATCCTTACTCTCATCCAAACTCATTCCTCCACATTTGATCTTTCTGTTGTTCATGAGGCGGCCAAAATGACGTTCAAGAGCAGGTCAGCGAGAAAAAACAGGAGCGAAATCAACCACGCCTGTCTCTTGGACAAGCCGGCAATCTCACGAATTCCGCCCGCATATAAAACCAAAGCCCAGATGGTAAACACTTCGATGGCGGACAGCAAGCCTTTCAACACCCCTGAAGCAGGTATGATGCCAGCCAGGCTGGTGACCGGTATTCTCGGGTCCAGTCCAAAACCCGCCACGCCGAGCACATTCAACGCGAGTGACAAGGCGTAGAGAACAGAGAGGTGAAGGTGGAAAGAAAAAAGGGAACGAAACTGGACAATCCGGCTGAACAACCTGATCGTCAGCCAGGCAATCCCGGTGGAGAGAAGCAGGGCCGAGAGATAGGCGAGCCAAGCTGCTGCCACGCTGGCTGCGATGAAAAGCGGCTTCAATGATTGGGCATCAAGCACGGGGGCACTCATGGTCAAGCGAATCCACTCATCGGACAAGTAAGGGTGATTCAAATAAAAATCCGCTTTAAATCCCACCAAAACGGCAAAAATCACCATCATCAGCGTCAGCGGAGCCCATACCAGCGGCGTTTGGCGAATCAGGGCATATTGTTTCCCGGGATTGACAAGCATTCCGAGCAAGCTCGGTTTCTCCTCCTCTTTGGTTGCAAACCCCAGATTTGGTTTCATCCGGCCCCTTCCTCCTTTACCTCCCATTCCCATTTTTCTCACTATTACATTAACACAGCTTGCCACCTGTTGTGGTAAAAATTTTTTGTTTTTTTACACATGGACTCCCGTTCGAATTCCAACGCTCTTTCTTTCATGGAAAACATAACTCTGTCTTTTCGGCACAACCCGGGGATCAACTTGAGCCCGGAAGGGAGAGTTCCCTCCGGAAAATATGAAAGATTCCTCAGAAAAAAGCCGTGCTGAATCAGCGCCGGCCCGGTTTGCAAAAAAAGCGGGATGCAATGCCCTGATCCGAAAAAGCACCGCATCCCGCCTGCTTGATTTTCAGGTGGTTTCATTCTCCATCTCTTTCCACATCTGATTCATCCTCTCATAGGTGGCCGGAAACGCGGCTTCATAGCGCAAAAAAGTGGGAATGGGATAGCGGACGCCACCCTTGTGGGTACCGGCAAGCCCCTCGGCGATTTCCTGCGCCCAAGCATACGGAAACGAAAATGCTATCTCATGATCGTGCGTTTGCCCAAACACCCGGTCCCCGTAACACGGAAGAATCACTTGCGGTTCCCCTGTCTGTTTGGTGCGGACAACGATATCGGCACAATCGGCCCGCGCGCTGAAATGAGATGTTAACGAGCCTCCCCGTTTATACAGCGCTGCAGCAACCAGACGCATCACTTGCGCCGAATTGCCATAGACAAGCACCAAATCCGGTTCATGGCCGATTCGGGCAAGCGGACCGACCACAACCGTGCCCCGCTCCGCTTCGGAAAACTTCGGGACGGCAGCCTCGGCGTTTCTTCCCGCTTCCATCGTTTCCGTATACATTCCGCAGGCGAGCGTTCCTTCTTCATAATAGGGCAAACTCTCCTTAAAACCGAAGGCGACTTTGGCGATGGGACACGAAAGGTCTTCATCCCCCATGGCGAGGCTCCAACCATACCGTCGGGACATCGTGATCGCCTGGCAAATGGTCAAGGTCACTCCGAAGTCGCGAAAGGGTCGTTTCCATTTTCCTTCCGGCAGCTTTTCTTTTACGACCGTGATCCCCAGGGGAAATGTATCCGGACGCACGTATTTCTCAATCGTTTCTGCCAGTTTTGCCATTTCCATTCCGGCCACTCTCCTATCCCATGCATTTATCTTATAATTCCATTTTATCAGATCATTCTTTGCCGGATCGCAGAAAAATGCCGGCATTGATTAAACGATGCCGGCAACCAGCATACGAGATGGAGATCAAGCCAGCCAATTCAGCAGACGGGCATACTCCTCGATCCGGGGGCGCTTTCCCATGTCAAACGAAAAGGAACGCATCACCAATTCGTTTAATTCAGGCGGACAATCGCGGCGAACCGTTGAAAGGGGTGTAATCGTCAATCCTTGCCCCATCGGATTGTTTCCTGTCAAAATCTGATAGATAAGCACTCCCAATGTATACGAATCGTACAGCATATCCCTTTCTTGGTCAGGTGAGTAAAGGGAGAAGTCCATTCCCACCCCTTTGGGCAAAAAACCGAGTCTTCCCCCGTATAAAAAACGAAGGGATCTGTCAGTGGTTAACACCATGTTTTGGGGATGGACCAGTGTAAATTGCCTTTGATCATACAGCCGGCGCAGATGATTCACGATCCTCCGAATCAACCGCAGCCCTTCAGAAAACGGAAGTGGAGAACATCTGCTCAAGTGATGTGCGAGCAGCGTGCCTTCCATCCGGTGAAATACCTGGTACAACACATCCTCTTCCACAAATGCGTCCCGAACCGGGAAAAATACAATTTCATCACGATGGAAAACCGACTCAACACGAATGCGGTCCCGGACCGGTTCTATGTCCAATGCATGAATGAAGCGGGTTGCAACATCACCGCTGTCAAGGCGAAGCTCTGTGAAATAAAGGGTTCCGATGACAAACGGAAACGCCTTTACCACACGGTATGTACCTTTAATCCACTCTCCTTGTGTCTTTGGCTTCATTTCCCCTTCCCCTTTTTCACACCTACTACGCTTCATTCTATCACGATCATGGCAGAGAGAGTAGTCAACCACCAAAATCGCCAAATCGCATGCAAACCGGAAAATCCGTATGATACACTTATAAATGGGGCAATCAATTTAGACAATTCAGATATGGAGGACCCCTATGGACAAAAAAATCATTCGCTCCTGGGCGATGTATGACTGGGCCAACTCTGCTTTTTCCACCACCATTCTGGCCACCGTCATGCCCATTTTTTACTCGGGCGTGGCCGGCAAGAACCTGGGCCCGACCACGGCAACGGCATACTGGGGATATACCCAATCCGTCTCACTCTTTCTCATCGTCCTCCTTTCCCCGGTGCTCGGCGCCATCGCTGATGCCGGTAAAGGAAAGAAAGGTTTTTTGCGTTTTTTCACTGCCCTGGGCGCTGTCTCTTCAATTCTGATGGCCACGATCGGGGAAGGAGAATGGCTGTGGGCTTCGATACTCGTCCTCATCGGCTCTCTCGCCTTTGCCGGCGCAACCACTTTTTACGATGCCTTTCTCACGGATGTTGCTCCCGAAGCCAGTCGGGATCAGGTTTCCACCACCGGCTATGCCTACGGTTACATCGGCGGAGGCTTGTTGCTGGCCCTCAACCTCGCACTCATCCAATTCCACGACCGCTTTTTCCTGACAAAGCTGGCCGCCACGCAACTTTCCTTCCTCAGTGTCGGCATCTGGTGGTGGGTCTTCTCTCTTCCCTTGTTCCGTCATGTCAGGGAACGCGCACCTAAGAAACCCGTTCCCCCGATGCTCATTCTTGCCAAAACCGGAGTCCGGCGGGTATGGACCAGCCTCACCCAGGTGCGAAAATACCCCGAACTGCTCAAATTCCTCATCGCCTTCTGGTTTTTTAACGACGGCATCAACACGATCATCAAGATGGCAACCATCTATGGCACGGAAATCGGGATCGGTCAAACCGACCTCATCGCTGCACTCCTCATCACCCAATTCGTCGGGATTCCCTGCACCTTCCTGTTCGGAAACATCGCCAGGCGCATCGGCGGCAAACCGGCTCTGATTGTCACCCTGATCTGCTACCTGCTCATCGTCATTTTGGGATACTTTATGAAGAACGCGGTTCATTTCTATTTGCTGGCCGTTTTCGTCGGCTTCGTTCAAGGAGGCAGCCAGGCCCTTTCCCGCTCCCTGTTCAGCCTGCTCGTCCCTGTTCATAAGAATGCCGAGTTCTTCGGCTTTTACGGCTTGTGTGGGAAATTCTCCGCCATCTTCGGCCCCGCCGTCTTCGGTCTTGTCGGTCAACTCACCGGTTCCAGCCGAAACGGCATTGCCTCGCTCGCCCTCTTTTTCATCATCGGTATCATCCTGCTGCTGGTGGTCGATCTGGAAAAAGGAAAGAGGCAGGCACTCGCTGATGAAAAAGCGTCCGGTGCGGAGACAGGCACCGCGTAAAACAAAGAAAGAGGGTTTCCCGCAAGGACCTGTCCCTCCGGCGGCGAAACCCCGTTATCAAACAATAAACAATTACATATTTTATAAATTTTACAATTATACATTGACAAATGGCCATGACCTTGTTACGCTTGCCATTGAGTTTCCAGCACGAACCAATACTTATTTGCGAAGACAAATCAGTCAGGAGGAGACAAATGCCAAAAAGATTGCTTAGAGCATTCTTGTATGCGTTCTCTATTTCTCTTGTCATGTTAATCGCACTATTAATGCGTTTGAAAGCTGATACGGAGTTTGTTAATTTCATGCTGCCTTGGGGCCTGTCCTACGCCTTTATTGTCATTTTTGTCCTGTATCTGTTTTTCACATCAAATGTGATGAAAAAATTGATAAACTTCGTCAATTCCTGGGCGGCAGATTTTGCATTTTGGAAAATGAGCATTCTTGTTATCTGTATATTTATTGGCATCTTCATTTTTGCTACTGTGATCATCATCATACCCATCGCCATTTCTACAATATGAGTCTCGCTTAGGACAGGATGATTGGACATGGAGATCATCGAAACCATCGCTTTATCCCTCTTATTTCTCGTTATTGCGATTGCTATTTTTTTTGCTTTTTATTCCGCCTTCCAGGATTTCTGGGCCAAAAGAAAAGAGCTGAAAACATTTTTAAAAGATGCCGTGATCTTGGAAGCGACAGTGGTTGAGGTAAAAAGGGTGAAATTGGATCAACCGGTCTATGTCGGCAGGTTCAAAACCCCCGTATGGGAGATTGAATCACCGGTTCTTTGTTTCGTTGATCCGGAGGGAAATGAGTCGATTTGGGATACATCCGATCCAAAAGATCGTTACACTTTTTTTAATAAAAGGCAGTTTTACATCGGTGTATCTGACTTAACTCCCCCCGTGCCCGGCGATAAAAAGAAAATTTACTATAACCGCCGAACTGGGGAGAAATGCTTCTACTACCGCTATGGGATCACTCTCTTTGGCTTCAGTCTTGGATTCGCCCTTTTATTATTGCTCGGCCTCATTACCCTGCTATTGCTGATCAGCTCCTTCTCTCTGCTATTTAACGGCTAACGGGAGGATAATCTCCCTCCCGTTTTGTTGACTTTATGCTTTCTTTACCATTCCCATTTGTTCGTAATCCCCGCCCAATCGCGGAAATAAAAGGTTGTTACACCGGTCACATAGGGGACGAACAGCATGTTAAACAAGATTTGCGCCACACCGTAAACGAGCAATGTTCCGGTCAATTCCACGGCGATGAACTGAAACAGCAGATTAACAATCAGTGTTATGATCATCAGGAGGACAGAGATCCCCAGAATCGGAAAAAACTTTGCTTTGCCAATGGAGAACGCTCTTTTCCAAGCGGTGAACCAGCGGTGTTTTTCGATCACAGCAACATAAGGAAAATTCATGAACCAGACCATTAAAACAATTCCCGGAATAATAAACAACATCGACCCAAAAGCAACCAAAAATGCCGTAATCGCCCCGATCACATAAACGGGAAAAAGATTTTCAAAAAAGGTGGAGTAAACTTCCCCATAAGTGGGCCGCTCCTGGTTCATCCACTCATTGGCCATGTAAATAAAGGGAATCTCGATGACAAACATAAAAGTAAGGGAGATGATATACTGCGGAATTCTCATGAGAAACGGAACTCCCAGCGCAAGGTTATAAGCAGTCATAAAGGTGGACAAAAAGTCGGACAACAACAATAGCGGCAGTGTCGTCGTCAACGCCAGCACCAATATCGCCACAAAATTTCTTTTATAAAAAGAAAATCCATCCAAGAAGTATCTCATGAATCCGATCACCCATCTGTTAAGCATATTTCTGTCAGATTTAATGTTCCTTAATCCGGATTTCTCAATTTGGTCAATGCTTTTTGGAATTCTTCTTCATCCTCATGCAATTTCTCCCCATCCAAAAATCTCCTTTTCGACAACTCAAAATCCTTGCGGTCTTTTTCTTTTATCTCGTCAGTCAGAAGCTGACCATGATAAAAAGACAACAGCAACGCGCTCATCCATTTTCGGTACTGTCGAAGATAATCAATTACCTTTTTCCGATCCTCATAAGTTTGCATCTGAATATAGTTTTGATTAAAAAAGGCCTTGCCGATTTTAAATTGGTATTCCTGCATCTCTTCGTATAATGTCAATGTCAATACTCCATCTTGGATTCCTTTCTCGATAAACTTTGTCATTTCTCCTGTAACGTTTCTGGCCAGCTCCTGCTCTTTTAGCATCGTCTGCGTCATCTCCAGAAAACGATCAAGAGAAACCTGATAATCGGTCTCTTTGATGTTTTCAGTCGACTTCTTCAATTTCAACAGGAGATTTCGTGCCATTTTGGTCAAGGTTAATTTCCTTTTAGACGCTTTGAGAAAAAAAGTTCGATAGACCTGGGCTATATGGGAAACCCCAGCTGCTATTAATAGATGCTCATCAAGCCCATTTCTCGAAGGAAGCATTCCGTTCTCGTCGATAATTATATAACCTACTACATCATTCCCACGATGATAAGATGCACCATAGTAGCGTTGATTTTGCACCAGAATAAGCTCTGGTAAGATATTATAATATTCCCCTTGTTGTTTATGCTGTTCAATAACGGACTGGATATGTTTTGGAGTTGCCATTGCCATCCCCCACTTTCAGGAAATATTCAGCAACAATCGGGTGAAAAACCCGACTGTTGCCCGTTTAGAAAGGCCATAACTTCTTGGCAACACTCTTGACAGCACCTACCGCAGATTTGGCTATCTTTTTACCAACATCCGTATGCTTAAGAATAGTAGACGCTCCCCAAACAATTCCACCGCCCACGGCCATTCCTACTGCCAAAGGCGGACATGCTGCAGCAAATGGAGCTGCCGCCATCGCCATATTCCCCAGGCCCCCAATGCCGTTCCAAAAACCATCAGACTGATCTTGACTGCCTGCCTGGGCCGTAAAAGCTTTGGCAAATCCGCTTCCCGATTCAATCGCGGAAAAGCCGATCCCCACGACGCCCCCTACTTTTCCAAGGACAGAGGGTGCTTCCACATTTGATAATAAACCGAGTGCATTTTTTACATTACCACCTAAACCACTAAACCCTGCACCAGTAAAAGTTCTAGCCGCCTGAGCAAGATTACTCCATTTAACTGCTTGACCCGCTGTAATCGCGTGATCAAGACCATCCCAAGCATCCAGCCATGCGTTATCAAATTTGACTCCCAGAGAATCCCGGGTAATCGCAGATGCTAACAGATAAACTTTGGAAGAAATCGATAACTTCCCGCTCATAGTCAGGGGGTTTCCTGAAACGCTGGGCAATTCATTAAATATTTCTTCCAATGTTTGAGCTTTGGCTGCCCAAAGATCACCAAGTGCCACTTTTGTAATTTTGTATGTTTCCGAATCCGCGGTCTTGCCGTACAGATCCCACACTCCAGGCTTTGAAGACGGCGGTTTCTGCGCTTTTACCTCCGACTTGTTTATCGACTGTTGCGGGGCCGGCTTCGGACCTTCCTTCGGCTTATCAAAATGGTCACTCACATGGGGAACGGAGATCCCTCCCGCTTCTGCATAAACAATGCCTTGTCCAAATGAAATGCCGACTCCAACCACTGCGATCAAAAAAGCCATGATCCATCGATAGATGCTGTTTCGCATACTGATCGTTACGGAAAACAGGTGATGCCGGGATCATGCTCCGGTTCTTCCAAAGCCATGATGCCATTTCCCTCCCTCTCCATTGCCTTCCGTAACCGGTTCACCGTCCTTTCTCCCTGATGTTCAACACATGATGAAAAACCGGCCGGAAAAGAAGACAAACTTCATCCTTCGGCCTCTCTTCTCAGGAAAATTCCTCCATTTCACTGAAAATTCACCGACATGAAGTTCAATCCTTCCCGCAATATGTATTAGAGTGTTACTATAGATTACATGGTAAAATTATACCTTTATTAAGTATTATTTATAATATTCATTCTAGTGAATTTTGTGTCCAAATCCGTAAATTTGTCCCATTTATTCATAACTGATCTTAATCGATTAACTTCCGGAGGGGAGTCAATTAATGGAAAACGTTGTAATTCGGGATGCAACCATCGAGGACTTGACACGAATTGTTGAAATTTATAATGCCACGATTGCCGGAAGGATGGTAACCGCAGACACCCAACCGGTGACGGTGAAGAGCAGGGAAAAATGGTTTTATGAACACTCGGCAGACTCCCGTCCCTTGTGGATGCTGGAATATCAGGGGGAGGTATGCGGTTGGCTCAGTTTTCAATCGTTCTATGGCCGGCCCGCTTATCAAAGTACGGCGGAAATCAGTATTTATCTGAGCGAAAAGGCAAGAGGAAAGGGACTTGGATACCATTTTTTAAAAAAAGCGATTGAAAGCTGCCCCCGTCTCGGAATCAAGACCTTGCTGGGGTTTATCTTTGCCCATAATGAACCCAGTTTAAGGTTGTTCGCCAAATTTGGCTTTGAACGGTGGGGATATCTGCCGAAGGTGGCCGAACTGGACGAAGTGGAGCGCGATTTGGTGATCATGGGCAAAAGGGTTATGAACTGAGAATAAACGGGTCTTCTCTTGACCTTCGGCAGGGGCTGACGCGTCCCGATCTGCAACAAAAAAGCCGTCCCCGGGAATTGGACGGCTGGCGCCATTTGCGGTCCGGATGAGAATCATGATTCATCCGGGCGGTATTTCTCCAACACTTCGTCGAGAGCGCTGCTCAGATCATTTTCCGATAACCATTCGTCCGGATCGCACTCAAACGGAGGGAGCGTTTCCGCAAAAAAAGCTTCGCGGAGAATCAGCGGTACACGGAATCGTTCAAACGTCCGTTCCATCATCCGCATATAAACCGAAGCATCGGGCAGTTCCGCGAACAGTTCATGGCTGGGCATTCCGATCGCATCATTGGTGTTAACCTCAATGATCCAGGGGTTCTGCTCATGATCCACCCCAAAATCGATCCCCACTTCGTCATAATCATAAATTTGATCCAGCAGCCGGCAAATTTTAAAAGAAACTTCCTCCAGCTTTTGTCTGATTTCTTGCGTCTCCTCTTTCAGGATCTCATCGGTGGGATGAACGCGGCCATTGCTGATTTTGACATTAGAAACGATCGCATTTTCCCCGCCGATTCGGACCAGATCACCTGCATAGTGCCAGGTGCCGTCGCTCCCTTTTTGCATGTGGACGCGAATATCCATCGGCCGGTCGTTGCTCTGGCGGATGGGTGCACTCTGTTGGATAATATAATTCTTTTTTTCCATTCGCAGAGCCATCTCCCGGATCAATTCCTGTTCATCGAAAAAAACTTTGAGCTCTTCCCCTTGAGATGACAAAACAAAGGAATCAGGGCAATCCTGAAGCTGAATCCGGAATATCCCTTCCCCGCCCCAAGTGGAGATCGGTTTCACATAAATGCAGTGATAACGGCGGAGCATCGGGACAAGGTCGGCTTCCTTTTCGTACAAGACCGTAAACGGGAGGAGTCCCGGCTTGATTTCCTCTTGGGACAGGAATTTATACATTTCCCACTTATTGATAAATCTTCTTTGGGGATCAAATTGAACCATCGCTTGCCTCCTGGAAGTGAGCAGATTGAAACGCTGTTGTTTTTGTCTCCGTCACTTTATTTTGTTCATCCACATAAACCGTTGTATGTTGAAAACCGTCCATTTCTTGGGGATTCAGATAAGCCAGACTCAGGATCGCAACATAATCACCCGGTTGAAACAGGCGGGAGGGGGGACCGTTGAGGCAGATCGTTCCTGAGCCGGGAGGAGCAGGAATCGCGTAAGTTCTCCATGTCTGCCCGGTTCGGTAACCGTTGATTTGCACCATTTCAAAGGGCAGGATGTTCGCTTTTTGCATTAAAATCTCATCAATGGTAATACTCCCTTGGTAATCAAGGTCTGCTTCTGTTACGAGTGCCTTGTGGATTTTCCCTTTGCAGAACAAGCACAGCATGATTAAAATCCTCCCTTTTGCGTCTGTCCCACGTCATACTATGTTGGCAAGAACGCAGATGAAACTTGTCCTGAAGGGGTTGAGCCGCTCGACATCGGCTTTCCCAAACCGCGATATTTCGCCAAGCAATCTGGTCTTATGTTAGAATAAACAGGAGGTTTTCCAGGGAGCCGCAGCATTGTCGCTGGTCCGGTTCGGGAGAAAACGCACAGTGGCAAACTGTGTACATGAAGGGCGAAAAGCCCGGGAGGATATCAATCAGGATATCGCTCCCGGGCCTTTTCAATTGCAATCGCGTCGTGTGGTACCGCCGACCTCCTCACGTTTTCGGGGGTGGTCAGGGGACGCCACACTCTCCGTGGGGTGCGCAATGAAACATTTTATCAAAGGAGGATTTTCTTATGGCATGGCTTTATCTCTTGATTGCCGGTATCTTTGAAGTGGTATGGGCCATCGGGATGAAATACACGCAAGGTTTTACCCGGCTTATTCCTTCCTTGATCACCATTGCCGGTATGGTTCTGAGCATTACCTTTCTCTCCTTGGCAACCAAAACACTGCCAATTGGCACCGCCTATGCCGTCTGGACAGGCATCGGAGCATTGGGAGCGATCCTTCTGGGAATGATCTTGTTTAATGAACCCCGTGATCCCGGCCGCCTTCTCTTTCTCAGCCTGATTCTGATCGGCATTATCGGTTTGAAACTGACAACCCGGTAAACAAGATTTAAAAGCATAAACAACGCATGTGGTTGCCAAAGGATATACCGGAACCGTCTCAGGGTTTTTCCCCTGATGATCGCAAGAAGAGACAGTCGGAAACCGTCCGGCCTCGGTAAGAAGGACAAAAACCACGGAAATTAAAAAACGGGAAGACTCAGCTTCCCGTTTTTTACCTGATGGTCAGGTTACAATTCATGATGAATAATAATTGCAATAAAAAGATGCTTTCGCTTATGTTTATCCAATCGCCAGCTGCGCCACACGTCGTCTCTTTTCAATCACTTCCGACTCGGTCAGGTTGGACGTACGCTGGATCTGAAGCTCTCCAAGCCGGGCCCCCTGGGTCGAATCAATCACAGTGATATGAATGATACCGTCGCTGTCGTATTCAAAGATGACTTCCAGAGGTGCGCCTTTGGGGTATTCAGGGAGATCGATCATGCCTTCACCGACGATTTTTACATAATCGAGCTCACTGTACTCTCCTTCGGTGATCTGTAAATGCAATCGCGTCTGATGATCGACCGTGGTGGTATAGTGCCCGCTCACTTTGCAGGGGATCGGCGTATCTTTGCGCAAAACGATGGAGTTGAATTCAC
Organism: Thermoactinomyces sp. CICC 10523; assembly: GCF_016055105.1. NCBI lineage: Bacteria > Bacillati > Bacillota > Bacilli > Caryophanales > Thermoactinomycetaceae > Thermoactinomyces > Thermoactinomyces sp. CICC 10523. Next base: position 57,820 of record NZ_JAECVX010000009.1, on the reverse strand, counting down.
GTCCTTCTTCATCGAGCGCCACAACCCCCATGCTGTGCGAATTGACATCCTGCACATTAACCACAGGGAAAACGCTGGTAAGCTGAGGATCGGCCTTTCCTTGTTTCACTTGCAAAATGGCTCCCTGGATCGCCGCTCCCATCGCGACCACTTCGTCGGGGTTGACATCCAGTGACGGTTTTTTACCAGTGACGCGCTCAATCATGGCCGGTACCTGTCTCATGCGGGTCGAACCGCCGACAAGGAGCACTTTATCAATATCCTTCCAATTCAGTTGGGCATCTTCCAGCACAAACTCCATGATTTTTTTCGTTCGGGTGAGAAGATGCGCAGTGATCTCGTCAAATTTTGTCCGGGTCAGCGTCACCGATGTGTTTAACCCGTTGGCGGAGAGGAAGACGTTGGTACGATCCCGCACAGAAAGGGTCTTTTTGGCAATCTCCGCTTTATCCCGGAGATCTTGCTCCAGCATCGGATCTTCCAGAAGATCAATCCCGCCCTGCTTTTTAAACTCCTCATTCAGGTAAGCCATCACGGCGTTGTCCCAATCGAATCCGCCCAAATTTTTGGCTCCACCCGTGGATAGCACACGCAGGCCCTGCGGAGACAGATTCATGATGGTGACGTCAAACGTACCGCCTCCGAGATCATAGACCAGAAGGTTTTGTTCCTGGTTCATTTTGTTCAACCCGTAGGCAAGGGCGGCTGCGGTCGGTTCGTTAATGATGCGCAAAACGTTGAGGCCCGCGATCCGTCCGGCATCCTGCGTCGCTTTCCGCTGCGCGTCGTCAAAATAAGCCGGAACGGTGATCACTGCATCTTCGATCTCTTCATTCAGCAGCGTCTCAGCATCTTCTTTTAGACGGCGCAAGATCATCGCGGAGATTTCTTCCGGAGTAAAATCTTCCTTGTTATCGGTCTGGAACTTCCATGATTTGTCCCCGATCTGCCTTTTGACAAACTGCACGACATTAAAGGGGCTGGCTACAGCCGAGCGCTTTGCGATACTTCCGACGATGACATCGCGGTTATCAAAGAGAACGACTGATGGGGTAATCCGTTCTCCTTCGCGGTTCGTCAATATCTCTGGTTTGCCGTAATTGTTGACTATAGCGATCGCCGAATAAGTTGTTCCCAGGTCGATCCCTACAACTCTTCCCATCTTTTTTCACTCCTTCGTTCACTTCCATGTGAATCAGCCAAAAAAAGAAACCGTGATTAGAAAAAAGATCTTATGTAAGAGAGGCAAAAAGTGGATGATGATCTTGCAATAAATGAAAACGAAAAGATGGGAATCCCATCTCTCGTTTTTAAAAAGGCATATGGCATTTGCGGCTGCTTCTCCCGTCCCGGTTTGAGGGAGAAAAAGCCGCGGGGAACCATTCGCTTTGTTGAATCAGGGATGGTACTTTTTCACTACTACTTCTTCAGGGCGGAGAACCACTTCTTTATATTTAAACCCATGTCGTACCATATGGACAACCAAATTATCTTCTGCCGGATTTTTGGTGGGTATGACTTCGACGACTTGCTGAATGCGCGGATCGAATTTATTCGATGGCGCAACGATCAACTCGACGCCACGCCTGTACAAAATCTCCAATACTTCATGGCTGAGCGTCTGCAAAATATTGACAAGCTCAGGATTTTTCTCCCCCACTTCCAACTTGTCATTATAAATGTTATTCATGCGATCAATCAGCAAAATCAGGTCAATATATAGAGGACGAAGCTGGTTAAGCTCCTGATCCTGTTTCAGCTCTTCCATTTCCTTATACAGCCGGTCGAAAGCCACTTCTTTTGTTTTATCGTAACTCAGGCGATTGGTTACTACCTGAAGCAAAGAGGCAAAATTCTGCTGCAAGGAAGACAGCATGGAAAGAACCTGCTGATGTTGCCTGTCAGGCCTGGTCTCTTTCACCTCTCTGATCGCATTCTCTCGCCTCGCTAAGCCAAAACGGGATTCAGGCAATGAAAGATGGTTGCTCTGTTCAAAGAATCTATGGTTCTCTTTCCTGGGACCCATAGCTTAACCTCCCCGATGTTGTCGATTTTAAATTCAAATTTATATAAAGGCTAAACTATCTGTAAAATATTAAGCCGATAGAAGGAAACCAATCTCCGTGTCACGTTTTCTCTTTTGCCTTATATAATTTTACTAATAACATAAATAATGTCGCAAGTATATGTGCAAAAACATTTGTAATCCAAATATAATATTTACAGATAGGGTTACTCCATTCCAAATAAGAAAGAAAATACGGAAAATAGCCAAAAAGAGGGAATGGGTCGCTACTGCGTAACCTAGGGCAATTATAGACCCTTTCCTACATTTAGACAAGGATTATTTATCTTTAAGGAACCCTTAATTTTACGGCCCTTCTATCTATTCGCTAGGCAGGAAAAAGTTCCTGCACCTGAAAACCGAAAACAAAAAGCCCTTTCAACCAGGGCTTCGATCAGTAAAACTTTCAAAATTGCGTTTAACGGTTATTTTGATCTTCCTCTCCCTGGGCCTGCGAATTTCAGGGAATCTGACAAAGAGCCGGAAGAACCGCTTTTTTTTGACCTTTTGCAATTGATCGGTCAGGCACAACCGGCAATAATGCTTGCCTTCAAATTGAAAAAACTGAATGTATAAGGACTTTGCTCCACAATTTGAACAAGTGCACTTGTCCGCCATCACAGCCCCTCCCCCCGCTCTGGACTCATGAAACAAAAAAGGGTGTAATGATTTATTCTTCAAAAAGAGGAAAAATCCTCCAATCATCCGAATATATTATCATTTTCTTTCTGGCATTCAGATTCCAATAAAAAAAGCAGCCCCGAGGAAAGGCTGCTTTATTCACAACTTATCCACATTTTTCTTCCCGGTTGTGAACAAAATGTGGATAACTTTGTTTAACCTTGTTGTTCACGCATATGCGGGAACAGGAGCACATCGCGGATCGAAGGCTGATTGGTCAACAACATCACCAGGCGGTCAATGCCGATGCCCAGTCCGCCGGTTGGCGGCATCCCGTACTCGAGCGCTTCGAGGAAATCTTCATCCATCGGATGCGCTTCATCATTGCCTGCCGCTTTTTCCTTCACTTGCTGTTCAAACCGCTCACGCTGATCAATCGGGTCATTCAACTCAGAAAAGGCGTTGGCGTGTTCGCGGCCCACGATGAACAATTCAAAGCGGTCCGTAAAGCGCGGGTCTTGTTCGTTCTTTTTCGCCAACGGGGAAATTTCAACCGGGTGACCGTAAACAAAGGTCGGTTGAATCAGTTTGTCTTCAACCTTTTGTTCAAAAAATTCGTTGACGATATGGCCGAATTTCATCGAATCCGTAACGTTCACACCATGTTCCTTGGCCAGGCGATGCGCTTCTTCATCAGTCATTTGCCGGCTGAAATCAACACCTGTGTGCTCCTTGACCAGTTCGACCATCGATTTGCGCGCCCAGCCCGGAGACAGATCCACCTCATGCCCCTGATACTCGATCCGGGTTGTGCCGAGAACTTCTTTGGCCGCGTGGCTGATCAGGTTTTCGGTCAGGTTCATGATATCATGGAAATCGGCATATGCTTCGTACAGTTCCAACATGGTGAACTCCGGATTGTGCCGGGTGGAAATCCCCTCGTTGCGGTAGACGCGACCAATCTCATACACTTTTTCAATCCCGCCGACAATGAGGCGCTTCAGATGAAGTTCGATCGCAATGCGCATGTAGAGGGTCATGTCCAATGCATTGTGATGGGTGATAAACGGACGAGCCGCAGCCCCGCCGGCAATCGGATGCATCGTGGGCGTCTCCACTTCCAGGTAACCTTTTTCATCGAGATAACGACGGATTGAAGAGATGATTTTACTCCGGGCGATAAAGGTATCCTTTACTTCCGGATTCATGATCAGATCGAGATAACGTTTGCGGTACCGAAGCTCCACATCTTTCAGGCCATGGTATTTTTCTGGGAGCGGCAGCAACGATTTGGTGAGAAAGACGACTTCATCCGCCTTGACGCTCAGTTCACCGCGATTCGTTTTAAAAACAACACCCTTGATTCCCAGAAAGTCGCCGAGATCAGCCAGTCCAAACGCTTCGTACTGTTCTTCCCCGACCCGGTCCAGGCGGACGTAGATTTGCACGCGTCCGCTCATATCCTGCAAATGGGCAAAAGAGGCTTTGCCTTGCTGGCGTTTTGCCATCAATCGCCCGGCAATGGAAACCTCGATATTTTTCTCCGCCAGTTCTTCTTTGGATAAAGATTCATACTGACTCAGAATGTCACGGGCGGTTGCCGTTCGTTCAAACTTGTGTCCGAAAGGATCAATTCCCCTCTCTCTGAGGCGATCCAACTTATCCCGGCGCACCTGAAACAGATCGCTGTGTTCTTCATGAGACATGATTCATCACTCCTTCATTTCTTGCCAATCCGGCCTCCTGCATATGTAGAAAAGCGGGCGGCAAAAAAGCCGGGAGCCATCCGCCCGCACTCGACAAAACACAATGCTTACGCCGGTTCTTTTTGTCTTCTCTCTTCTGCCTCAGCAGCAAAATTCAATAAAAGCTGTGCCATTCCATCCCGTGTTTCCTGCTGGTTGACGAGATCTTTGATTTTGGAAGCACCGGGCAGCCCTTTCAGATACCAGGCGGCATGCTTGCGCATTTCCCTGACGGCGATCCGTTCCCCGCGAAGACGAACGAGCCGGTCCATGTGCAACACGGCGATCTCCATCTTCTCTTGCGGCGACGGTTCGGGCAAAAGTTCCCCCGTTTCCAGATAGTGAACCGTACGGTAGAGCATCCAAGGATTCCCCAAAGCACCGCGCCCGATCATCACCCCGTCACAGCCGGTGGTATCCAGCATGCGTTTTGCATCTTCGGGTGTCAATACGTCACCGTTGCCAATGACCGGAATCTTCACTGCTTCTTTCACTTGGCGGATAATATCCCAATTCGCCTTGCCTCTGTACATTTGCTGCCGGGTCCGTCCGTGAACGGCAACTGCTTTGCCGCCGGCGCGCTCCACGGCCTGGGCGTTTTCCACGGCATAGATATGATCCTCATCCCAGCCCATGCGCATTTTCACGGTAACCGGCTTTTTGACGGCTTCCACCACTGCGGAAACCATCTCCTCGATTTTGTTCGGATCGAGAAGCCAGCGTGCCCCGGCATCGCATTTCACGACTTTTGGAACCGGGCAGCCCATATTGATATCAATGATATCCGCATTGGTTTGCTCGTCAACCACTTTGGCTGCTTCGACAAGCGTTTTCTTGTCGCCGCCGAAGATTTGCAAACTGAGCGGTTTTTCCCGTTCGTCGACGAACAGCATCTCTTTTGTCCGCTTGTTGCCGTGCAAAATCGCTTTGTCGCTTACCATTTCCGCACAGACAAGCCCGACTCCAAACTCCTTGGCAATCAGGCGGAAGGCGGGATTGCAGACACCGGCCATCGGAGCCAGCACAACCCTGTTTTTCAGCTCGATATCACCAATCTTCAGCATCGGAAACAACCTCCTTCCATTCCAATAATGCCTTTTCATATGAAACCATTTATATGAACAACTGGCGTTCCGTGAAAAGATCACTGAGCGGCGAAAGCTTTTTGATCTCCTGATCGGGCGGCAAGTGGCTGATCCATTCCTCGAGCGTCTTGTCCGTTCCCGGAATCCGTATATTTCCCGCCACTTCACGCAAAGGAATCAAGACAAAAGCGCGCTCCGTCATTCGCGGATGAGGAATGGTCAATTTATCCGCAGTAATGATTTGCTCATCATAGAGAAGCAGATCAATGTCAATGGTGCGGGGCCCCCAGCGAATCTCGCGGACCCGGTGCAATTTTTTCTCGATGTCCAGCACCCGGGCGAGCAGTGCAAAAGGGGACAGCGCCGTTTTCACTTCGACCACGAGATTGTAGAAATCGGGTTGCCGTGTAAATCCGACCGGGGCCGTTTCATAGACAGAAGAAACGCCGGTAACCAGAATGTCTTCGCTCTGGTGCAGCAGCTCAATCGCTTTTTTCAGCTGGCCCGGACGATCTCCCAGATTGGCTCCCAAACCCAGATAGGCGGTTGTTTGAGGATTCATGCTCTTCTCCTCACGATCTCGACACCGACTGATTGATAGTATCCGGGGATGGGCGGGTCCGGCTTTGTGACACGCACCCGGACCTCGGCGATCGGAAAAACGGAAAGGAGGCTGGCCGCGATCCTCTCTGCCAGCGTTTCGATCAATTTCACTTGTGTTTCCGTCATTTCCTTTTTGACCAATTCGTATACATCCGCGTAATTTACGGTCTTGCTCAGGTCGTCGCTCTCTCCGGCCGCTTTCAGATCAAGCCTCATTTCCAGATCGACGTAAAACCGCTGCCCCAATCTGTTTTCCTCCGGAAATGCCCCATGATAAGCGTAAAAGCACATTCCGTTCAGCAAAATTTTGTCCACGGCTATGCCTCCTTCACGGACGATTCATAGACAAGTGCATCCATCATCCGGCATACCCGCACCATCTGTTTCACATCGTGAACCCGCACGATCTGACATCCTTTGGTAATCCCGAACGCCACGGTCGCCGCCGTCCCTTCCATCCGCTCTTGCGGCGGGAGTCCCAATGTGCGGCCAATCATCGATTTGCGCGAAGTTCCCAACAGGACGGGATACCCCAATTGGACAATGCGGTGCAAATTGCGCATGACAATTAAATTTTCCTCATAATTCTTGGCAAAGCCGATCCCGGGGTCAAGGATGATATTGTGATCTTTTACTCCCGCCTCTTTTGCCAGGCGAACGGACTCGAGCAAATCCCCGCATACCTCTTCGACCAGGGAATGATACCGGGCTTCACGGCGATTGTGCATCAGGATGAGGGGAACATCCAATTCCGCGGCCACGTGCGCCATCTCCGGATCTTTTTTTGCTCCCCAGACATCATTGATGATATGCGCACCCGCCCGGATCGCCTGCCGCGCGACTTCCGCTTTATAGGTGTCAACCGATAGCGGAAGATCAATTTCCTTTGTCAAAACCTCAATCACGGGCAGAACCCGCTCCAGTTCCTCTTCAAGGGAAACCGGTTCCGCTCCCGGCCGGGTGGATTCACCGCCGATGTCGATGATGTCCGCTCCGTCCTGCGCCAACTGCCGGGCATGGCGAACCGCCCGGTCGATCCGGTCATATTTTCCGCCATCGGAGAAAGAGTCGGGTGTCACATTTAATATTCCCATCACCAATGTGCGATTGTGGTAAGAAAGTTGATAAGGTCCAGCTTCAATCACTTGATTCGTCATTTGTTTCGCCCTTCCCGCGCAACTCATCGCTGTCAGTCAGCCATGTCACATATTGATGATAGGCTTCAATCAGGCGTTTCGTCAAAGGAAACTGAAACCACTCCCGCCCTTCCCATTCGGTGACCGGGACAATTTCAAGCAATGAGTTAGCGATAAAGATTTCGTCAGAATCGTACAGAAAAGAGGGAGAAAAGGCACCCTCTTTTACCGGAATGCCGAGCAGCGCTGCCAGGCGCAGGATAAAGCGGCGCGTCACTCCGTTTAAAATCCCGAGATCCAGCGACGGTGTGTACAACACGCCATTTTTCACAAAAAAAAGGTTGCTGACGATTCCTTCTGCCACATAGCCATCGGGAGTGAGCATCAATCCTTCGGTATCCGACAATTGGCCCAGCTCCTGCCTGGCCAGGATGCTGTTCAGATAGTTATTTGTCTTGTACGGCTCCGCTCCCCCGATCGCTTGGCGGGGAACAGATACCGTTTTCATCTTTCTTCCGCGGTTAAAAGGCTCTCCCGGAGAAAAGGGGAGCGGACGCAGCCAGACAAAGCTGTTCGGCTGATCATAGCCGGAACCCAGCCCTGCCCCCGCATTTCCGCCGGTCACCATCAGGCGGACGACTCCCGAGGTATATCCGGTCTCTCTGATCAATGTATCAATCTGGCCCCGCCACTCATCGGGAGAATGCGGAGACTTGATGGCCATTCGCTTCAGCCCGGCCTCCAAACGTTCGAGGTGATCGGCAAACAAAAACAGATGACCATCATAAAGGCGCATCGTTTCAAATGCCCCCACTCCGTACAGCAGGCCGTGATCAAAGACGGAAACCACCGCTTCCTCTTCCCTAACGAGCCGTCCGTTCATCATGATCGTTCCCATGGGATTCCCCTTCCATTCCCGCTTGAGGAAATCAATTCTGTTTGACATAGGTTTGCAGGAAGTTGGCCAAAAGCGTTTTTCCATGTTCACTCAAAATCGCTTCAGGGTGAAATTGCACACCCTCCACCGGCAAAAAGCGGTGTCGTATTCCCATGATTTCACCTTCCGCCGTTTTCGCGCTGACAACCAGCTCTTCAGGCAACCGATCCGGATTGACGATCAGGGAATGGTAGCGGGTCATCGTCACAGGGGAAGGAAGCCCGCTGAAAATGGTTTCTCCGTCATGGAGCACCTCGGAAGTTTTTCCGTGCATAAGACGTCCCGCCCGGATCACTTCCCCGCCAAATGCCTCGGCGATCGTCTGATGTCCGAGACATACGCCCAGGATCGGAATTTTCCCGGACAGGTGCTTGACCACATCAAGGCAAATCCCTGCTTCCCGCGGCGTTCCCGGCCCCGGCGACAGCACAATCGCCTGCGGGTTCTCCTTTTCTATTCCATCAACGGTGAGCTCATCATTGCGCACCACTGTCAAATTCTCACCCAGTTCTCCAAGATATTGAACCAAGTTGTACGTAAACGAATCATAGTTGTCAATCATGAGAATCATCTTTTCTCTTCTCCTCTCACCTGATCTTATCTAAGCTCTTCTAATCACATTATTTTAACACATGCATAATCAATCTTCATCTGTCATTCTCTCTTCAAGCCAAAAAAGCCATCCCGGAAAAAGGGACAGCTTGGAACAGGTCATGATTCGATTAATCAAACTGGTACAACGGCGTGGTCAGATACCGTTCACCGTTGCTCGGAGAAACGGTAACCACTTTCTTGCCGACACCCAGGCGACGGGCTACTTTAACCGCAGCGGCCACAGCAGCTCCCGAGGAAATGCCGACAAGAATTCCTTCCTCGCGGGCCACACGGCGCGCCCAGTCAAACGCTTCCTCGTTCCCGATCTGGATCACTTCATCGTAAATTTGCGTATCCAAAATTTCCGGTACAAATCCCGCACCGATTCCCTGGATTTTATGAGGCCCCGGTTTGCCGCCGGATAATACGGGAGAATGAACCGGTTCAACCGCAATCACTTGAATATGGGGAAATTTCTCTTTTAACCGTTTCCCGACACCGGTAATCGTGCCGCCTGTTCCCACACCGGCCACAAAAGCGTCAAAGTCGCCGCCTGTTTGTTCGATGATTTCCACCGCAGTGGTTTCATAATGAATCTTGACGTTATCCTGATTGCTGAATTGCTGAGGCATATAGGCATTGGGGTTTTCGCGCGCAATTTCTTCCGCTTTGGCGATCGCTCCCTTCATTCCTTCGGCACCGGGGGTCAGCACCAATTCGGCCCCATATGCTTTCAACAGATTGCGACGCTCCATGCTCATGGTATCCGGCATGACCAGAAGGGCGCGGTAACCTTTGGCAGCAGCCACCATCGCCAGTCCGATTCCGGTATTTCCGCTGGTCGGTTCCACAATCGTATCGCCCGGCTTTAGTTCGCCCCTTTTTTCTGCTCCTTCTATCATGCTCAAAGCAATCCGGTCCTTGACACTTCCTCCGGGATTGAAAAACTCCAACTTGAGAAACACATCAGCATCCGATTTCCCGACTACGCGGTTCAGTTTCACCAATGGCGTCTGCCCGATCAAATCCAAAACGTTGTTGACCACTCGCATCGCGAACCCCTCCTAATCCGATTTAGTTGATCAGAATTAAACCCTAGTATAGCGAATCATAGGACCATGGATCAATCCATTTTTCTCATTTTGAGGGCTGCTTGGCGGGAATTTCGGGCTGATCCATGCACCCGCGAAGCCAACGGTTTTCCCTTCTGCTGAATGAAGAAGGAGGGCTGTTCTGCCGGTTGACAAAATCCCGAACAGGAATCCGCCGGGCCACAGGGCTTTACTCTGCTCCCGGCTCCTTCATCGCAAAGGTCGCTGAAAAAAAAGCACCCATTCGCTTCTGTTTAAAGCTTGTCAAAAGCCTTTACCGGTCAAAAGAGGAAATCAGCTTTTCCAGATCACCGGCACTGAATAGATATTTTTCGTTGCAGAAGTGGCAAATCACCTCTGCTTGCCCCAATTCACGCAAAATGGATTCCAGTTCCTCTCTGCCCAGCGCTTTCAGCATCGCTTCCGTTTTGGTGCGGGAACAATTGCAGGCAAACTGCACCGGCTCCCGATGCAGGATCTCCAAATCATTCCCCATCAGGAAAGCGAGCAATTTCTCAGGGGTTTCCCCTTCTTTCAATCGCTCCGTAATCGACTTGAGCTCGGAAATTCGCTGTTCCAGCCGGCTGATCGTTTCATCATCGGCGCCCGGCAATACCTGAATCATATAACCACCGGATACGAGGATTTTCTCCTTCTGCACCAGGACTCCCAGCCCGACGGAAGAGGGGATCTGCTCCGATACGGTCAAATAATAAGTAAAGTCTTCGGCCAATTCCCCGGAGATGATCGGCGAAGTTCCGCGATAGGGTTCCTTTAGCCCCAGGTCTTTGATGACATAAATGCTCCCTTTTCCCACGGCGGAAGCTACATCCAATTTATAGTCCTGATTGCCTTCCACGGCCGGGTTATCCACATAGCCGCGAACTTCCCCTCTCCCGTTCGCGTCCGCCACGATCTGCCCGATCGGTCCGTCTCCCTGCACCTGAAGGGTTACCTTATGTTTTTCTTCCTTAAGCGTCAATCCCATCAAAGCTCCCATGGTAGCCGTTCTTCCCAAAGCCGCGCTGACCACGGGCAATGTCTGATGACGACGCTGCAATTCTTGCACCAACTCCGTCGTGAGGGCAGCAAACCCACGCACCTGCCCGTTCGCTGAGATGGCTCGAATCGCATAATCACCCATGTTGGTTTCCTCCTTCAATCCTTGACGACAGTAACTGAATCCTGCAGTTTGGCAGAGTCTTACTTTTGATTTCGTTCATAAATGAGTTTCAGCCCTTCCAGAGTCAGGTGGGGGTTCACGATATCGATTGTTTTAGTATCTCCGCAGATGAGTTGGGCCAATCCGCCGGTCGCCACTACTTTGGGGCGCTTTTTCAACAGGGCTTTCATCCGTGTCACAATTTCATCGACAACCCCCACATAGCCGTAATAAATGCCTGCCTGCACCGCGTGTACGGTATTCCGGCCGACGACTGAATCCGGCTTGACAATTTCCACCCGCGTCAGCTTGGCCGCTCTTTGGTATAAAGCTTCAGCGGAAATGTTTACCCCAGGGGTAATCGCTCCGCCAACATAATGCCCCTCTTCATCGATGAAGCAAAAAGTGGTAGCCGTGCCGAAGTCCACGATGATGAGCGGCGCCCCGTAGAGTTCCAGTGCGGCTACGGCATTGGCAATACGGTCGGCCCCCACTTCTCTCGGATTGTCATATTTGATGTTCAGTCCGGTTTTTACCCCGGGCCCGAGAATCAAAGGCGTCTGATTCATGTATTTTTGTGTCAGCCGCGTCAAGACGATGGTGAGCGGAGGAACAACCGAGGAGATGATGACACCGCCGATCTCATTTAACGACAATCCTTCGTGGCTTAACAAATTTTTCAGCAACACCCCGTACTCATCTTCGGTGGCATTGCGATCGGTTTGCAGACGCCAGTGATGGAGAAGATGATCTTTATGGTAAACCCCTAACACGATATTGGTATTTCCCACATCCATCACTAATAAAAGTTGATCGATTTTCTTCATTTTTGACACCCGCTTTTGGTATAATCACCTACATCTTAGCAATCTCCGGTTTATTGGACAATGGCATCGGGAGCTCACCAAAGCAACCCGGCAGAGTCGTGGAGGCCATCAATCCGGTGAAACAGGCCCCACGACTGTACATGCAAAGACAGGATCATAGAAAAAAGAGGCGTTTTCCCGCCTCTTTTCCCGTTAAACCGTTCGGTTTCCGTCCGGATTGGTTGAATCCGAATCATTGTGGACAATCGAATTTTTATCCGGCTCTTCATCCAACTCGTTCAATGCGGATGCTCCGTTGGTATAGGAGGTATCACCGGAATTCTTTGTTTCATGGGAGACGCTGCTCTCGTCCTTCTCTTTTTCCTCTTTCCCCTGGATCGTCACCTTCACGTCATCATCATCCAACTTCCCGTTTTCGAGAAGCTGCTTAATTTGTTCTTCATCCAAGGTTTCACGAACAAGAAGCGTTTGCGCAAGCAATTCCAGTTTATCGCGATGTTCGATGATCAGGTTTTTGGCGCGATTGTAGCATTTGCGAATCATCTCTTGCATTTCCATGTCGATTTCATATGCCACTTTATCGCTGTAGTTTTGCTCATGACCGAGGTCACGGCCCAGGAATACCTGACCTTGGGAACGCCCGAAAATCATCGTCGCCAGCTTGTCGCTCATCCCGTATTCGGTAATCATCGCACGAACGATGCTGGTTGCTTTCTCGAAGTCATTGCTTGCTCCCGTGCTGATCTCCCCGAAGAAAACCTCTTCGGCCACGCGACCGCCCAACAAACCGGTAACCCGATCGAGAAGTTCGCCTTTGGTTGCCAGGTAGCGATCCTCTTTGGGCAACATCATCGCATAACCCCCGGCCTGACCGCGGGGAACAATGGTTACTTTGTGAACGATATCCGCATTCTCCAGGTAGTAGCCGCAGATTACGTGGCCGGCTTCGTGATATGCCACAATCTTGCGTTCTTTTTCACTGATGACGCGGCTTTTCTTCTGCGGGCCGGCGATTACCCGGTCAACCGCTTCGTCGATTTCTTCCATGGTGATTTTCTTCTTGTTGTTGCGTGCTGCCAGCAATGCCGCCTCATTGAGCAGGTTTTCCAGATCTGCTCCGGAAAAACCGGTCGTCCTCTGTGCAATCACGCTCAATTTAACACTGTCCGCCAGCGGTTTGTTGCGGGCGTGCACTTTCAATACCGCTTCCCGGCCTTTCACATCCGGACGGTTGACCAAAATCTGACGGTCAAAACGTCCCGGACGCAACAGCGCCGGATCGAGGATATCGGGACGGTTGGTTGCGGCCATGATAATAATTCCCGCATTGACGTCAAATCCATCCATTTCCACCAACAGCTGGTTGAGCGTCTGCTCGCGTTCATCGTGACCTCCGCCCAGGCCGGCACCGCGCTGACGACCAACGGCATCGATCTCATCTATAAAAATAATGCAAGGAGCATTTTTCTTCGCTTGTTCAAACAAGTCGCGTACACGGGAAGCTCCCACCCCGACAAACATTTCGACAAAATCGGAACCGCTGATCGAGAAAAACGGGACTTTTGCTTCACCGGCAACCGCTCGCGCAAGCAAAGTTTTCCCCGTACCAGGCGGACCGACGAGCAGTACCCCTTTGGGAATGCGCGCGCCCATTTGCGCATAACGGCGGTTATCCCGCAAGAAATCCACAATTTCAACAAGTTCAGCTTTCTCTTCATCTGCCCCTGCCACATCATCAAAGGTTACCCGCTTCTTCTCATCATTGTACAGTTTCGCCTTGCTCTTGCCGAAGTTCATGACACGGCTGCCGCCGCCTTGAGCTTGGTTTAACATGAAAAAGATAAGAAGTAGGATGATGACCGAGGGAATGATGGATGTAATGAAGCTGAGCCATACGGATTCACCCTTCGTCGGCTCCACTTTCATCCGAACATTGGCCTTTTGCAAATCCTGAATGACCGTGCTGCCATCACCGGCAGGTGCAGTGGTGACAAAGCTTTTCTTGGGGTCATTTGTGAACTTGCCGGTAATATGGTAAGTTCCTTTATCCAACTGGATCGAAATGTCGTTCACTTGCTTGTGAAGGAGCATCTGCCTGTATTGAGAATAATCCAAAGTTGTCGTATCCGTGCTCGGGTTTGCGATCATATTCACAACCCCGATGGTTACTAGGATGAGGATAATATATAATACTCCGTTCCTGAGGAAGAAGTTTTTCATCCCTGGCCTCCTCTCAGTCCACTTGTATCATTGTATCACAGTCGGCAAAACATTCTCAATAGAACCTGATTACGACTTGTAAACCTCTTCCTTTAGGATGCCGATGTAAGGGAGGTTTCGGTATTTTTCGGCATAATCCAATCCATAACCCACCACAAACTCATCCGGGATGGTAAATCCGGAGTAGTCAGGACTCAAATTCACTTTCCGGCGATCCGGCTTATCGAGTAAGGTAACGATTTTGACGGAAGCGGCATTTCTCCCTTTAAGCATTTCTACGAGATAACTGAGAGTCAAACCAGAATCGATAATATCTTCGACGATCAATACGTGACGTCCTTCGACGGCGCTGTCCAAATCTTTCAGGATTCGCACTACACCGGAAGATGTGGTGGAATTGCCATAACTGGATACCGCCATAAAATCCATCTGCAGCGGGATCTCCAATTTGCGGATCAAATCGGCCATGAAGGGAACGGCTCCTTTCAGAACGCAGATGCAAAGAGGGTTGAGGTCTTGATATTCTCTGGAAAGCGCCTTCCCCAGTTCGGCCACTTTTTCTTGAATCTGCCTTTCCGAGATTAGTATTTCCTTAATATCCTGATGCATGTCCGTCCTCCTGTATCTTTTTTCAATCATTCTCCCGATTCGGACCATCTCCTGCATGCCAATGCAAATAAAGAAAGCGCCTGGTATCCGGTGTTACCGGTGCCGCGCCCGACCGCTTAATCCCCGGAATCCATACGATCTCATCTTTCGTCACCACAAGCGGATACTGATCCCGGATCCGTTTCGGCACTTTCGCCTCCATCATTAAGCTTTTCACTTTTTTTCTTCCGGTCATACCCAAAGGTTTCATTTTGTCTCCCGGCCGGCGAAATCGTACATAAAGCGGTTCTTTCAGCTTGTCACGATCAAAGACGGCACTGTTCGGCCCCATCCTCATCCTATGTATCGGCTCATCCGTTTCCAACACTTCTATTTTACCCAAAAGACCCGGCAACGAAGTCACTCCAGGAATGGACAGCGGAATGGTCTCTGAGAGAATCGGCGTTGTTTGTTCATTTGTGCTTGAATGAACTTTCAGGATCAGCTTTTCATATTCCCGCTGCGCGATGATGCCTCCAGGGAGGTGGATCATTGCAGACGGGGACGGAAGCTGGGCCAGATTCCTTACTTGTTCCACAGAGTCAAGCGTCACCTCATGCGTACCGTAATCCCAAAGATAACTTAATATTAGTTTAACTACCCTTCTTTGTAAAGCGACCGGAAGGTGAAGAAAACTTGAAACATCGACAAGAAATTGTCCATTTTCCTGCTTCGCCACGACTTGATCCGCTGCCTCAAGTGTCAACTTTTCCCAAATTTTTTCTTCCTCACGGATCAATTCCGACAGGCGCAAAACGGCGTCTGCCACTCTGGGGTTAAAAGAGTGGATCAGCGGAACGAGTTCGTGACGCAAACGGTTTCGGGTATAGTCATTGGACAGGTTGCTCGAGTCCAAGCGAGGGTGAAGCCCCTGCTCCCGGCAATAATGTTCAATCTCCTCCTTGGTGACTCCCAGAAGGGGGCGGATCAGCCCGATGCCCTGCCACCGCCTTTCCCATTCCATCCCGGCAAGACCGCTTACCCCGGTTCCGCGGATCAGCCGCATCATCACTGTTTCCAGCTGGTCATCGGCATGGTGCGCCAGCGCCAGCTTCGTCGCTTTTCGCTTCCTTGCCACCTCTTGAAATGCATCGTAGCGCAACTGACGGGCAATCGCCTGCTTGTTCCCGCCCAGCTCCTTTCTCTTTCCGCTCACATCGACCCGCACTACATCGCACGAAAGAGCCAGGCTGCGGCAAAATTCCCGGACAAAACGGGCATCCTCTTCGCTTTCCTCTCCCCGCAACTGGTGGTTGACATGAACAGCCCCCACCGAAAAACCCGTTTCCGCAGACAAACGGTGCAAAACATGAAGGAGTGCGATAGAATCAGGGCCGCCTGAAACACCGACCAGGACATGATCCTGTTTCCCAATCAGTTTCCGATTGGCAATTTCCTGTTTTACCCGATCATAAAACAAAGCCATCTTCCCCTAATCGTGAAAAATAAAATCCCGGGAACCCCCCGGGACTCTCCACTTCCATCATACTCTTTTTGCCGTCTGGAAGCAATTTCATCCAGCTGCTTGCGTCCGCTGCAATCTTTTTACACCCGGCAGGCGGATGGTCGACCATTCGGGCGTGTGCCGTTCGACTTTGGAGACAACAATCGTCATATCGTCCCTGATTCTTCCTTCATAAACCCGGACCACCTTTTCCAGCAGACAATCGGCAAAATGCTGCGGGTCCTTGGTATCGATTTCCGCAATCATCCGGGTCATCCACGCATCTTTGTTCACTGCATAATGCGGCGCATCATAAACCCCGTCGGTCATCATGATCAGCAAGTCTCCCGGCTCCAGCTGCATTTCGATCGGATCGAACTCAATCTCGTTCAAAATCCCGATTGGCGGGTTGGAGCCGGAAAGCATGATCACCTTTTGTCCGCGTTTAATGAACCCCGGGGTTGAGCCGATCTTCATAAACCGCCCCACCGCCGTGTTCAAGTCCACAATCGCCAGATCGACGGTGGCAAACATCTCATCTGCCGAACGCAGACTCAGTATGGAGTTCACGGTGTCAACCGCCCGTTCTTCATGCATTCCCGCCATCAGCAGGCGCCGGAGCAGTTTCAAGGCCGCACTGCTCTCCTCTTGCGCCCGTTGACCGTTCCCCATTCCGTCGGAAAGAGCCACCGCATATTTTCCCGTTCCCAGATTCATGTAACAATAGCTGTCCCCGGAAACCAAGCCTCCGCCCTTGGCCGCCGTTGCCGCCCCTGTCTTCAGTTCAAACCGCTGGGCGGAACCCAACGTAATCACCGCACCGGGTGAGCCGTCTTTCACCACCTTGCGATAAACGGAAATCGGTTCGCCCAGGATCTCCGTCAACAGGGGAGCAACCAGCTTTTTGCATTCCTCCAGGCCTTCCCGTTCCGGCATGACAACCTCGATCTCCACTTTCCCCTCTTCGAGATTGATAATATCCACCCGCTGAATCGCCAGTCCCAGTTCTTCCAGTGCCTCATGGATTTGCTCTTCATGGGCGGTCAGCACTTGTGTCTCATGCCTGATTTCCTTGGCCAATTTGCCCATCACTTCCGACATTCCCGCCAGTTGGTCGGAGACGAGCCGGCGCGATTCCTGCATTTTTTCTTTCCAGTAAATATTTTGCTCGAATCGCGCATATTGATTTCGTATCGAGGCAAGAACCCGCTCCGGACGGATACAGTGGCCCCGCCAGCTTTCCGGAATTTGCACCGGGGCCCGCGCTCCCTTCGCTTCGACCAGTGTCATGAGATCCGTCATGCCCTGATAGGTTTTCATCACATGTTGTTCCCAGCATCGCTCTGCATTGCGGCAGCCCGCGCAGGCCTGGTTCATGATCTCCGAGATGAAGATCTGCACCTGGTCTTCATCCTCTTTGCGATGTTTGGTCGCATCCTCGCGGAAACTGAAAGCCAGCTCTTGGAACAATTCCGTAAATTGCTCTACTTTTTTCGCCGTTACATCGCGAAGCCGCTTGATATATTCCTGATGGGCAATCTGATTTTCCGATGTCCCCGGAACATAGCGGGACAGCATGCGAATAAGCTTCTCCGGCGTCAGCAGAAGGAAAACAATGGCGATCGCCGATTCCTGCAAGGACAACCACATCGCCGAAGTCCCGCCGTCATAAAGCGTCAAAATGGAAGAACCCAACATAAAGCCAATTGCGACTCCAATGCGTTTTCCTTCTTTGAACAAACCCGCGAGCAAACCGGAAAAAGCCAGCAAGCTGATTTCAGGAAGCGTCCGCGTATCGGACAAGCTAAGGATGAGACCTGTCACCACTCCCATTGAAGAGCCGAGCATGCCTCCTCCGACCAGAGCCAATACCAGGATCGCGTAGCGGGAAACGATGTGAACCAGGGACAAGTCTCCCGCTTTTAAGCCAATCGTGCCCGTCATCACCGACCCGAGCAAGATGACCAGGCAGACGATTTCCTCATGGCGCAGGGTGATTCTTTTTTTCTTGACGGTAAACACGGGGAGGGACTGGACGAAAATGAATGTGAGAATAAAGCTGAGAGTCACATCGACCCCGTCCAGCATCATCCGGTACGGACGAAATCCTGTCCATCCCAGTTCAATAAGGTGGGCCGCGATGCTTGACAATCCCACAACGAAAGGGGCGTAATTGATCTGTCCTTTGCCCGCCCATTCCCACAATCGATGCATTAAAAGCAAAATGAGCAAGGTTCCGGTCGTTTTTGCCGCTTCCATCCCCCCCAGCGTCGCTGACCCGGCAATCAGGGAAGCCATCACGACCGGCCATTGTTTTCGTGCCAGGTATAAAATCACCGCCAGATAGGCGATCGCAAACGGGGAAACAAAATCGAGAATCGTCGCGCGGCCCAGCAGCACCCCCATTCCGATCACAGGGATATTCCACATGCCGGTCCAGCGATGGATCGCCCTCTTCTGCCGGCTTCGATCCACACCAAACCACATAACCGGACGAATGAATAAATTTTTAAAATGAGTTCTTACTTGCATCCCTTCCACCTCGCTATTCGATTTGTGCCCTCCCATTATAGCGAGGAAGCAACTGGAAAGTTTGTCAATTTCTCTGACTGTTTTAAAATTTTTTTGCGACATTTTTTAACCATCATCGCCTTTTGTTCATTTTCCCGGTTTCCTTCTGTTGCAAGATTTTCAGGGCAAATGAAAAAGGCCCCGGAATGGGTACCGGGGCTCATTTGTTTGCGTCATAGTTTGTCGTTTTCAATCTGATTGGGCATGGGAGCGACAAAACTTCCAAAGAAAGGATCAGACAGGAAATCCCCCCTGTCGAAAACGGGCTATGTTCTGCGATGGTAATGATCAGTCAGAGGGTACATCTTCGCTTCGTGGATAAACGCCGGGATCAGCTTTCGTTCCGTTTGCAGGCGAATCATTTGATCGAGCGTGCGCAAGGCATGTACCTGCTGCCGCCGTTTCAGCTGCCCGCGCTCCACCGCATCGGCAAACTCATCGATGTCGATAAGGTGATAGCGCCCGTCCGGGTAGACGATCAGATCGAGCAGCAAATCGACCATCACATATTTCAGCCGGTTGACCTGGTACATTTGCATCACATCGCAATAGTAATACAGGAATTCACCGGAACGGCCAAACACTTTGGAAATCGTATATCCTTTGCGAACGAAATAATAGGTGAGAAAAATGCGCTCGCCATCCGGGTTGGCATATTGGGTGGCAAAACAATGGCGGCCACGCCAGTCTCGCACTTTTTCCGTATAGGTTTTATTAATCGTTGTAAATTTTATTTTTTTAATGGCGACATTCACACAACCACTCCCATGCTTTTCAAGCCGCAAAACGGCACAAAAAAAAGGCGATTTCCCACCCGCGCGGGCTTCCTCGCCTTCTCCTCGGTTTAAAATTGGTAGCGGCGGAGGGCCTCGAACCCCCGACCTCACGGGTATGAACCGTACGCTCTAGCCAGCTGAGCTACGCCGCCATGTTTGGTTGCGGGGACAGGATTTGAACCTGCGACCTTCGGGTTATGAGCCCGACGAGCTACCGACTGCTCCACCCCGCGACATTTTAATGAGCATCGCTGCGAACAATGTTTATTATACTGACAGTCCACTGCAATGTCAACAAATAAATTTATTTTTTTTATACGAAATTCTCCATGGCGGATAGAGAAGGTCTTTCCCTTGAAAATCCTTAACTTATTCAATTCTCCCGTCCGTTTCCGGTCATGTCATCCTGGCGGAAACCGCTTGAGCTTCTGTTCGCGAAACTCGCCGCTCCCTGTTTATACCGGTCTATCCTGTATGGTTCCCGGGATTCCCCCCGGACAAACTCATTCGCATCTACTTTTTCGATTTTCTGTAAAAGTCTGTTGCCGTCTCCCCCCTTCTGGGTTTGCTGAGCTTTCTCATAAAATCCTGCCGGCCGTCCTTCTCTTCCAGAAAAGAAGCCTCTTGCCCTTTCCCAAAAGCAAGAGGCTTCCCCTGGACACGACCCCTTAATCATCTCCGGTTGAATAAACTTCTTCACCCGGTTTCCCAAATCCCATTTTATGCGCCAATTCGAGCAGGTACTTTTCATCGTGCAACTTTTTGATCTCATCCTTCAGCTCTTTGGTGTGCCGCTGCCCGTCAGCCAGTTCCGCCTTTCTTTCCGCCAGGATCTTTTCCCTGTCCCAGATATGCACCTGCTGCACAATCAGCTCCACAATCGCCCAGCAGAAGAAGAGAACCATGGCGCCCAGCCAGATCAGGCGTCGCCGACGTACAACCGGGTGCAGCGATCTCTGCTTTCTCTCCCGGACTTTGGGCTTTTCCGATTCCTGTGATGTCCGACGAAACTGCAAAATGTTGTCGTTCATCCGATGAAAAGGCACGTTATCCACCCTTTGCTCTTATCTTATTCCACCATCGCTTTCCTCTCTGAATCAAGTTGCGACCTTTGATGAAGCAAGGCTCCAGCCAGCGCTGCACGGGTCGGTACAGCGGGCGTGCCAGCCACAGAAAGGGCATGAGCAACCACCTGATCACCTGAAGGGCAAACCGCAGAACCACGATGGCCAATTGCCAAAGAGAAAGGAGCGGCACCCAGAGACACAGGCGCAAAATCCGGAAGCAGAAGAACAAAAGCCGCTCCATCCCGTAAAGAAACAAACGGATCATTTTAGTGACCGTCCGGCTGAACCAGCGAAAGTACAAGAGAAAACCAACTCCGACGGCCACAAAAAAATAAAACCGCATCTCTCCCCAATTGCTCCAGAAGAGCAAACCGAACACAAGCCCCGCTGAAACAACCCAGTATAAAAGGTCGATCAGGGAAATGATCCAACCCCGCAAGCGGAACCGAATGGTCAGCACGCGATAAAAGTCCAAAAAAACGCCCAAGATCAGCCCGGAACTGAGCATGAGCCCCATCGTCAGCCATTGCGTGCCGAGGTTCACTTGAAGATCCTTCCCCAGATGCTTTTCGCTTTTTCCGAAGCGGGCATATGGACATCCAAATAGCTCATATCGATAATGTTGCCTTCGATGGAAACCCGCCCTTGATCGAGATCCAGATTTTTTATGTGCAAGTCTTGTCCGCGAATGCCAAGATACCCGTAGTCGGTTTGCAGCAAAAATTCTTCGCTGTCAAAACTCTCCACCCGGATCACACCGCTCACTTCGAGCGTATTCCGGTTGGTCAATACGATTTCATGCCGGGTTGCAGCCAAGACGTCTTCAACCATATCAAGTACCTCCTTCCTTGGTACCATGATATGGACAAAGCTTATAAATTAGAACTGGCCTGTTCCTCTTCCACGGTCGGCTCTTCTTTGACGATGGTAAACATCTGCCCCGCATCCTCTTTTTTGACGGATTCCCGGATCGCTTCGACCCGGGCTGTTACCGTTTTTTGGCCAAAACGGATGCTGATCTCATCCCCCACTGCCACATTTGTCCCGGCTTTTGCCGGCTTGCCGTTGACCGAAACCCGTCCCTGGTCGCACACTTCCTTGGCAAGCGTACGGCGCTTGATGAGGCGTGATACTTTTAAAAATTTGTCCAATCTCATGCTGTCACCTCATTTTTCAGGCGGCCGATGTGCATTGGATGGCAAGGATTCCGCCTCCAAACGGAAGGAATCCTGAAGAGGAAATTTGCTCCCGGACACTTGACGCTTACGGCAAAGCGATCAGAACCGCGGAAATCCCCCTCCGTCCCAATCCTGTATTTGCTTAATCAACACCGCCTGATCTGTCAGTTTTAGATTTTCTCATCAGAAGGGAAAATCCCTGCTTAGAATTTCACATTATTGACAAGATCCGGGAAGAAGCCGATTTTTCACCGGACCTACCGGTGTTTCTCTTTTTGTTTGGCTTCGTTCCACCATTCATCCATCTTCTCCAGCGTCAGATCTTCCAGGCGTTGGTTATGCAGAGCAGCCTGGTTTTCGATATGGCGAAATCTGCGTTCGAACTTGCGGCAGGCGTTTAAAAGCGCCAATTCCGGATCGACTCCAAGGAAGCGGGACAGATTGACAATCACAAACAGAAGATCGCCCAGTTCCTCTTCCTGTTCCGCTGCGGTCCGAGCCTGGTGCAGTTCCTTCAGTTCCTCCTGCACCTTTTCCAGCACTTCCTCTTTTTTCTCCCAATCAAACCCCACTTTTGCCGCCTGTTTCTGCTGTTCAAAAGCCATCATAAGCGCCGGCAGATGCTTGGAGACCCGATCCATGACCGACTTTTCCTGATGCCCTTCTTTTTCCTTCGCTTTGATCTTCTCCCAATTCACCTTCACATCCTCGGCGGTTTCCGCATGCTGCTCGCCAAAAACATGGGGATGGCGCCGGATCATCTTGTCATTCAGGCGGCCGATCACATCGTAGACATTAAATGTCCCCTCTTCGCTGGCGATTTGCGCATGGAGCATCACCTGAAGCAAAACATCGCCCAGTTCATCCGCCATTGCATCGGCATCCCCCTGGCTGACGGCTTCCAAAAACTCATATGCCTCTTCAAGCAAATAGGGGCGCAGACTTTGATGTGTCTGTTTGCGGTCCCACGGACAGCCCTCCGGACTGCGCAAATGCCGGATCACTTCCACCAAGTATTCAAAGCGGCGGTAGAGGGCTTTCTCTTCCTTGACCGGCGGAACATAAACGGAAGTCAGATCGGTAAAAGCCTCCACCCGGTCGAGTTCAAACAAGGGGAGCGTAACCATCTCTTCCATTCCTTCAATCCCCAAAGCCGTGGCAATCGTTACCTCGTACTCATCGGGATACACCTCCATCAGCGTGAGCTTCACATCGGAGGCAACAAAACGATCATATACCTGTGCGATCAGCACATGGGAGCGCGGATTGAGTTGTTCCGCAGTTAAACCCGTTCCATCCAAAAGGACAAACCCTTCGACCGGGTCGATTTGCAGCCGGGCAAACGCGGGATCCAAAAAGCTCCCGCTTCCCCCGCGTATATCGATCTCAATTCCTTTCCGTTTCCCCTGGTCGAGCAGCAATTGCACCGTCCGCTCAGCGACCATGGGATGACCCGGAACCGCATAGACAATCTCTTCCCCTGAAGCAAGCGCGAGCAACCGACTGGCAATTTCCCGGTAGACAGAAGGGAAGTCGGCGAATTCCTCATAGACGGAATCGAAAGAGGAAAAAGGAATCCCCTCCTGTTCCAGCCACTTCACCACCGGATGCTTTGCCGTTCGCAGCCAGATCTTTTTCTTGTCTTTCAAAAGGCGAAGCGTGCCAAGCGACAACCCTGTTTCATCGCCAAATCCCAATCCGACAACCACAATTTTTCCGTTCATCGTTTCACTCCTTCAGCTCGAGCAGCCGCCACCTTTCCAAAAGCGGCAAAATTTTTCTTTCCAGTTTCGGCACTTTTTCAAGGTCGGCACGCGTCAACGCACCGAAGCGCAAAAGCGCCCACAAATAGACGACTCCCCCGATTCCCACGCAAGAGAGAGCGATCACGCTCATCGCCATACGAGATTCGTCGCCGTCAACGAGGAGCGCCTTTAAGCCCAGCATCACCAGATAAACGACTGCCGCCATCCACGCGGTTGCCCAGATGGTTTTCAACGGCAGCCCCTTCAGGACGGTGGTTCCCCATTCCTTTTTGAGGGCAAACAAATTGAGTGCTGCCGTACAAGCAAAAGCGATGACAGTGGCAACCGCCGCACCACGGATGCCCAGCAGAGGGATCAGCCACAGATTGAATCCCAGTTTCACGGCTACTCCGATGAGCAAGGTCACCGCCGGTACATAAACCCGGCCCAACCCCTGCAAAATGCCGGTTGTGGTATGCACGAGTACGGTAAAAATCGCGACAAAGGCCAGGATCGACAGCGCATCTGTACCGGAAGCATCCTTAAAGAGCATCACATTGACAGGTTCGGCAATCACCGCCAAGCCGACCGATGCCGGCAGTCCCAGCATCCACGTCAGACGCAGGGCCAACTGCGCCCTCTCTCCGGCCATCTGATCCTGTTTGCGCGCTCTTGCTTCCGCAACGGCGGGCACGATGGAAAGAGAGATTGCCGTCGCAAAAAAAGAGGCAAATTGAATCAAAGGCTGCCCCCGGTCAAAAATGCCTTTGGCAATCACCGCCTGATTCAAGCTCAAGCCGGAATCAACCAGCAGATTGGCAATCGTAAAGGAATCCACCAGGGAAAAGAGCGGCAGCACCAGCGCACCGAAGCAGACCGGTAAAGAAATCGAGATAATGGAAACGACGATGCTCCTTATGGAAGATTTGCTTCGCGGTCCTCCCGATACGTTCCGGCTGTACTCTTCTGCCCGGTTTTTGCGCATAAAAAACAGGAGTACAGCGATGGCTCCAACTGCACCCGTTGTCGCACCGAAAACGGCCCCGGCACCGATCTGCGCAAACCCGAAGCCCGTTCTGGTCAGATACCAGGAGAGAGCCAGAATCGTCGCCACGCGGATCAACTGCTCCACTACCTGTGACAGAGCTGTCGGAGCCATGTTCTGATACCCCTGGAAAAAACCCCGAATCGCTGAAGCAGCCGGAACGAGCAAAAGAGCAAACGATACCGCTTGAATGGGCAGGGTTAACAAGTTCCTGTTTCCCATCCATTCAGCCAGCTTCCCCGCTCCGAAAAAAAGAACCAGAAAGAAAACAAATCCGATGAGCAGAAGCGACACCAGAGCAATCCGGAAAATTTGTCGCGCTTCCTCTTCTTTTTCCTCGGCCAACTTTTCTGAAACCAATTTGGAGATGGCTGTCGGGAATCCGGCCGTCGCCAGGATCAACAGCACACTGTACAAGGGGTAAACTTGTTGATAGACAAACATCCCTTCATTGCCGGTGATATTTTGATACGGAATCCGGTAAAGGGCGCCAAGTATTTTGCTGAAAAAAGCCGCCAGCCCCAATATGGCCGCCCCGCGAACAAAAGATGATTGCAGTTGTGCCATAACGTTCCCCTTTCACTCCGCTATCCTTCCCATTATACAAGGAGTGAAAAAGGCCCGCAAAGAAAAAGTGGCAGTGCTGAGCTGGTCATAATCCGGCACAATCCGGGGATGAAGCCAAAAATGCGTGAATCATGGTGACACCGATGAACAGCCATTCGAAACGCAGGGAAGCGGGGGATGTCCGCCCATCGGACTGAAATGCACTTTTGCAGAAAAAAAGCAGGTGTCATTTACCTGCAAATTTACCTGTACAACCATTTTGGGGCTTTCAGGCCGGCAGCCAAGCGCTTCATGCTTCATCTCTAGTGTTCCATCTGCTTGCCGAGAAACGATGCCGCCGTTCCGGCCACCTTCACTTCCAATTCGCCCAGCCTGACTCCCTCTTTTTTTGAAAAAATCACCACGGCTCCGATGGGATCTCCTCCTGCGATGATCGGGACGATGCAGTAGGATTGGTATTCTTCTTGCATCCCTTTGAAAATCTCCGCCTTCCCCGGCACGGTCTCCAAATGGGTCCGGCGCTGCTCCATACAGGATTCCACCGTCTCACTGATCGGCTTATCCAAGTATTCCTTTTTGGATACTCCTGCCGCCGCGATCACCCCATCCCGATCGCAAATCACCGTGGCATGCTGCAAATTCTCAAACAGCGCTTCCGTGTATTCCTGTGCAAAATCGCCCAACTCGCCGATTGGGGAATACTTCTTCAAAATGACTTCGCCATCGCGGTCAACAAAAATCTCAAGCGGGTCACCTTCGCGAATGCGCAGTGTTCGACGAATCTCCTTGGGGATCACAACACGTCCGAGGTCATCAATTCGGCGAACAATGCCGGTTGCTTTCATAAACACGAGTTCCTCACTTTCCTAAAAATTTTTAGTAGTTCTGGTTAAATTAGTTCTAACGCCCATAGTATTGTTCTGCTTCCAATTAATTATGTACATAAAAAAAGCAGAGTCCGATTGAACTCTGCTTCAGATCAAACGATTTGATTGTTACGCGGGCAAAAGCGATTTGAACTTCAAGTCACTTTTAACCAGGTTGTTGTAGATTTCTTCCCGCTTTTGGGCTTTGACATCATCCGGGGCATCGGCAATCGGTTTCTGCTGTCGGTCCAGCACCTTGATGATGTGATAGCCGTAAGAGGTTTTGACAGGATCGCTCACTGTATTCAGAGGCAATGTTTTGCATGCTTTGGAAAACTCAGGTACAAACTGGTCAACCGATCCCTCGATCACCCCACCGTTATCCTTGGAGCCGGGATCATCGGAATACTGCTTGGCCAGTTTGGCAAAATCACCGCCAGCCGCCAGTTTTTTCTCAACTTCTTCGGCCCGTTTCTTGGCATCGGCATCAGAACGCTTCGGCTGCTGGTTTTGTCCATCCCCGACGGCGATCAGAATATGGGCCGCCTTCACCCAATCATATTTGTCACCTTTCATCTGCTCATCGTAGTACTCATTTACTTTATGGTAATCGACGAAGAACTGTTGGAGTTCCTCTTTCGTAAATCCTTTTCCTTTGATGGCATCCGCCAGATTTTTCGGCGCTTTGGAGCCTTCTGCCTGCGGTGCGTTTTTCAAACCATTTTCAATATCGCTCATGGTTTGATCCGCTTCCTTGTCATACTTTGGATCATCCTTGACCTTGCTCACCATATATTGTCTGGCCGCATATTCTTTTGCCAGCTCTGCCCGCAACTGATTCTGCTTATCCTTCATCGAAGACATCATCAGCCCCAACTGCGGATCAAGGAAAGCGATAATATTGATATAGCGATTGAGTTCCCCTTCCGTCACTTTCCCTCCGTTATACTCCGCCACCACTTTTTTCCCCGTCGTACTGAGCGGCTTGAATTCCGTCACCTGCTGCGAATTCTCCTTGTCAGCGGTATCCTGGTTGCTCTGTGTGGCGGCACATCCGCCGGCAACAATCGAGACAATCAAAATTAATGCTAACAGTCCCGCGATCCATTTTTTACCCAGTCGCATTTTTAACGGCTCCTTTCAGTTTGGGAACGTCTTTATATTTTATCAAAAACTGTTCCACCATTTCTAATGCCCTCTTTGAAGACATTCCTTTCACTTTGAAGACAACCCCGATTTTTTCTCCTGTGGAGAAGCGAATTTTTCCCGGGAAATCTTGCGCGATTTGGAAAAGCTTTTGTCCGTCGATTTTCTCGTTTTGCGAAGGGTGAAACAGAAGGGAGATATCCCCGTCCTTTTGCTCGATGGCTTCAATTCCGCAGGACATCGCAAAAGCCTTGATTTTCGCGATTTTCAAAAGCATCTGCACCGGTTCCGGTAAATCGCCGAAACGGTCTTCGATCTCCTCTTCCAGATCACTGACCTCATCCAATTCGGTTACTCCGCGAATTTTTTTGTACAGCTCGATTTTCTGCTTCTCATCCCGGATATACCCTGACGGCAAATAGGCGTCAACGCTGAGATCAATCACCGGTTCACCCGGCTGTTCCTGCACGTTTTTCCCCTGAAGCTCATTGATCGCTTCCTTCAGCATCTGACTGTAAAGCTCAAATCCGACAGTGGCAATATGTCCATGCTGTTCCGCCCCCAAAATATTACCCGCACCGCGGATGGACAAATCCCGCATGGCGATTTTAAACCCGGACCCGAGCTCAGTAAATTCCTTGATCGCTTGCAACCGTTTTTCCGCCGTTTCCGAGAGCACTTTATCCCGCTGATACGTAAAGTAGGCATACGCGATCCGGTTGGAACGGCCGACACGTCCGCGCAATTGATACAGCTGGGACAAGCCCATCTTATCCGCATCATAAATGATCAGTGTATTGACATTTGGAATATCGACGCCCGTTTCAATAATGGTGGTACTTACCAGTACATCAAACTCACCGTCAAGGAAGTCGAGCATAACCTTTTCCAGTTCCGTTTCCGGCATTTGCCCGTGCGCGACCGCCACGCGTGCTTCCGGCACGAGCATGCGAATTTGCTCGGCCATCTGTTCGATGTTCTGCACCTGATTATACAAAAAGTAAACCTGTCCTCCGCGCGCCAATTCCCGCTCCACCGCTTCACGCACGAGTGCGGCCGAGTACTCCAGAACGTACGTTTGCACCGGGAAACGGTTTTCCGGCGGCGTCTCGATCACCGACAGGTCACGCACGCCCATCATCGCCATGTGAAGGGTGCGCGGAATGGGGGTTGCCGACAAGGTGAGCACGTCGATGTTGTGTTTCAACTGTTTGATCTTTTCTTTGTGCTTTACGCCAAACCGCTGTTCTTCGTCGATGATCAACAGTCCCAGATCCCGGAACGTGATATCTTTGGAAAGCAAACGGTGTGTCCCGATCACAATGTCCACTGTACCATTCGCCAAGCCTTCTATTGTCTCCTTTTGTTCCTTGCGGGAACGGAAGCGGCTCAATACATGGATCTGCACCGGAAAACCGGAAAACCGCTCACGGAACGTTTCAAAATGCTGCTGTGCCAGGATGGTGGTAGGAACCAGCACCGCAACCTGCTTCCCGTCCATGGTCGCCTTGAAAGCGGCACGAATCGCCACCTCCGTTTTTCCGTAACCCACATCCCCGCACAGAAGGCGGTCCATCGGTTGTTCTTTCTCCATGTCCTGTTTAATCTCTTCAATCGATCGGAGCTGATCCGGCGTTTCCTCATACGGGAACATCGCCTCAAACTCTTTCTGGTAGGGCGTATCTTTCGCAAAGGAATAGCCCTTGGCCTGTTGCCTTTTTGCATAAAGTTCAATCAGATCCTGGGCAATATCCTGCACGGAGGTGCGAACCTTGTTTTTCACCTTGCTCCATTCGCTGCCGCCCAAACTGTAGACTTTGGGTGCTTTTTCCTCACTGCCGATATATTTTTGCACTTGGTCGATCTGCTCGACGGGAACGTAAAGTTTATCGTTGCCGGCATACTGAATGTGCAGATAATCCTTGTGCATTCCACCTACATTCAGCGTTTCAATCCCGACATACCGACCGATCCCGTGATTTACATGCACCACATAATCGCCCGGCTTCAGTTCCTGATAATCCTTGATCTTCTCGGCATGATCCAGTTTTACGTGGCGTCTTGTCCGCCTTTGCTTCTGAGTAAAGACTTCGCTCTCCGTCACAACCGCCAAGCGGATGCCGCTCATTTCAAATCCGTTTTGCAAGGTGCCGACCCGAATCACCGGTTTTCCCGGGAGCGGCAGATGTACGGGATTGTCACGTTCGATTTTCATCCCGTAATCAGCCAGCACGCGTTCCAAGCGTTCCGCCCGCTCTTCGCTGCTGGCCAGGAAGAGGACGCGATACTGCGCCTTGACCCAACGGTCCCACTCTGTCTTTAAAACGTGCATCTGTCCGTGAAACTGTTGCATGCTGCGACAGATCGCCTGAATGATATTCTGCGGTTGGACACCGGGAATCTGCCTCATAAACAGTGATAAAAAAATGCGTTGAGGCCGGCTTTTTAAGATTACTTCATCATACGGAAGGGAAATTTTGAGTTGAGGCAAAAATTCCCCTTGTCCCAAAAGCGCGGTTTGCCATTCTCCTTCTTCGCGTTCCATCTGCTTGGCGCTTTCCATGATCCTGGTCGGTTCATCCAGAATCATCACGGTCTCCTTTGGCATATAATCCAGCAGACTTTCATAATTCGGATAAATGCAATCAATATACTTGTAAATACCGGCAAACACTGCTCCGGATTTCAGTTGTTCAATATCGTATCCGATCGAACTGGTCAATTTCTGTTTCAACGCAGAATTTTTTACGTTAGCCAGACGTTCCGCCAACAGCTTTTCCACTTGTTCTCCCGCTTGGTAGAGCCGGTCGGCATCGGCAAACAGCTCTGTCGCCGGAGGCAACAGGACTTCTTGCCATTTGTCGATCGATCGCTGGTCGGAAACAGAAAAAGGGCGAATCGAATCGACTTCATCGTCAAACCATTCGATCCGTACAGGTCTGGCAAAATTGACGGGATAAATATCGACGATTCCCCCGCGGACACTGCATTCACCCGGCTTTTCCACCATGTCGACCCGCCGGTAACCGATTTTGACCAATTGTTCAACCAATGGTTCAATTTCTTGCACCATTCCTACTTTTAAATGAACATGATTTTGCGCAAATACGCTTTTCGGTGGAAATAACTTCCGCAGCCCTGAGAACGGAACGATCAACACTCCGTTAAAACCGAGTGACAACCGCGACAACACATCGATCTTGTCACCGAGTGTCTCATGGCCTGCCATGGCAATTTCCGTTGTCACCAACTCATTGGCCGGATAGAGAAGCACTTCTTCCTTGGGCAGGATCTCCTGCAGATCATCTGCCGCTTTTTGCGCCTGATTGAGATTGTGGCAAACGAGCAGCATCGGCCGTTTGCTTTCCTGGTAGACTGCGGCGATATACAACATGCGGGCGGTGCCGGTAAGTCCGGAGACCAGCTGATCTTTCAGTCCGGCTTTAAGCCCCTCCACCGTTGACTGGAAGTCATGATCTTGTTTAAATATATGGATCAACGGCATCATCAGATGTTCCTCCCCTTTTCAAAAACTTCAATGTGAAATAGAAAAGAAGCCTTAGCTCTCAACAGCCAAGGCCGTTTTTTCGGTATAATCAGAAAAATACCCGCCATCAGGTTATTCATTTGCCATGTCAATGGTAAAGGGATGGATACAGCAAACGTTCTGGGTCGCGCTCCAGCACCTGCTGGCATGCTTCGCAGGTGACACGCACCACCTGATTTCCATCCATATCATTGGATATTATATCGTTCCGTTCATCCGGGGTCAACTGATCAAAGCCGAGATCCGTTTCGGACAAGACGGTTTTCTCAATCGTTCCGACGGGATATCCACAATGGCGGCAAACATAGTGTATGGCCATAAGGCTGCCTCCCTAACGCCAATTTTGCTATTAGTATCACCGCAAAAGAACAGAATATACCTGGTGCAGCGCCGGGAGACAATGATGTTCAGGACTGTTTTCGCATATTGTAAATATTCATCGCTTCGAGAAAAGTGGAACTGAGCCAACGTTCTACGGCATCTGCCGAGCGCACGACTGCATCGGATATCTCCTCCAATTCGGCGGAAGAAAATGTGCCCAGCACATAATCCGGTATAGGAACCGGGCTTTCCGGCCTGCCGATGCCGATCTTGATCCGCTTGAACTGATCGCTGCCCAGATGAGCGATAATTGATTTCATCCCGTTATGTCCGCCGGCGCTTCCTTTCAGTCGCAACCGAATTTGTCCAGGCGGCAGGTCCAGGTCGTCGTAAATGACGCATAAATCTTCCAGATCCGCCTTCAGCCAGTCCATTGCCGGACGGACGGCTTCACCGGATAAATTCATATAAGTCAAGGGCTTCATGAGGATCACCTTTTCCCCCCGGATCACCCCTTCTCCCACTTCCGCATTCCACTTTTCTTTTGTGACGGGAATTCCCCATCGCCGGCTCAGTTCGTCAATCACCCAAAAGCCGATATTATGACGGGTCCTGGCATACTTGATGCCCGGATTCCCCAACCCTGCAATCAATTTCATGCTGTTCCTCCTCAAGTCTGGCAAGCCTCAACCCATTGGAAGGATGAGGGACGGTTTTTACTCCATTTTTTTATTTTCTCAGATCAGCCGCAAATTAAAAAGGCTTCCCCTTTGCAGATTATTGTAAATGTAAACAGCTTTTTCTGTTGCCAATTTTACAACGGATCACATCAAATTCAAAATATCCCGTTAAACAGGTGCAAAAAAAGCGAGAGGATATAAAAAAAGCGCAACCGGGAAAGTTGCGCGTCGGGGATCACTCGTTTTCTTTTTCGTTTTCTTCTTCCGCCTCCTGCGAAACTTCTCCTGCCTGAGGAGGCACGATGCTGACAACAACGGCTTCCGGGTCTGCCAGGAGCTCAACCCCCTCGGGGAGATGCAGATGATTCAGCGATAAGCTATCCCCCATTTCCAAGCCACTGATGTCCAGTGTCAATTCCTGCGGCAACCGGTCGGGCAGGGTGCGGACTTCGACCGTGCGCAGATGTTGTTCAACGATGCCGCCCGCTTTCGCTCCCGGAGCTTCCCCTGTGAGAACGAGGGGAACTTCTGCATCAATCGGCCGGTTTTTCTCCACTTTGAAGAAATCGATATGCAGCAGGCGATCTTTAACCGGGTCTCTCTGGATGTCTCGAACCATTACACGATAAGCTTTTCCTTCCAAACGCAGATCAGCAAAGCCTCTTGCCCCGAGTTTGCGAACCTCGCTTTCCGCCACGTGAATCAACTCGGGGGAAAAATCCTTCCCATACAGGACTGCGGGTATTCTGCCTTCCCGGCGCAACCGGTTTATATATCCCTGCGTTGTTCTTTCCCGCTTCTCTGCTGTAATGGCAACTGACATAACCAAACATCCCCTTTCTTGAGTAAGGGTATACCCGGATCATCGGCTTCCTAAACTTCAGCTGCCGTCAACCGGCAAAAAAAGTTCCATCTCCCGCAAACACCGGAACAAATCTCAAAAAAAGGAAAGCGCTTTCTCTGTTTTGCAAAAGTACAGGTGTGTTACAGGTTGGATCGTGATGTCCCCTTAACCTCCCCACATCGATGGTCGGTGAAAGGGGCACCACTCCCCACCCGAGTTTGCCGGTTTTCATCCTGATTTGGTTTGGCATCATGTCCGTTTTCTCAGTCAAACAGCTTGCTGACCGATTGCTCATTATGAACGCGCAAAATGGCCTCCCCCAGCAAAGCAGCAACAGACAAGACCTTAACCTTGTCCAATTGCTTGTTTTCCGACAGCGGAATCGTATCGGTTACCACCATCTCTTTGAGATTGGAATCACGGATTCGGTCAATGGCCGGACCGGAGAAGACCGGATGGGTACAGCAAGTGTAAACTTCCTTGGCGCCATGCTCCATCAAGGCGTTGACGGCCAGCGTGATCGTTCCGGCGGTATCAATGATGTCATCAATAATGATGGCTGTTTTTCCTTTTACATCTCCGACAATGTTCATCACTTCAGCCACGTTGGGTTCGGGCCGGCGCTTATCGATGATCGCAATCGGCGCTTCCAAACGCTCAGCCAAACGACGAGCCCGAATCACACCACCGTGGTCGGGGGAGACAACAACGACATCGGTTAAGCCCTTGCTTTTGAAATAGTCTCCGAGGATCGGCACACCCATCAGGTTATCCACGGGGATATCAAAAAAGCCCTGAATCTGTGTTGCGTGCAAATCCATTGTAATCACGCGGTCGGCTCCGGCTGTTTCGATCAGATTGGCCACCAGTTTGGCCGTGATCGGATCGCGCGCACGGGTTTTGCGATCCTGGCGGGCATAGCCGTAATAGGGAATCACCACATTAATCGTTCCCGCGGAAGCTCGGCGCAGCGCATCAACCATGACCAATAGTTCCATCAGGTGCTGGTTGACAGGATCACAGGTGGATTGGATCACATACACATCGGAGCCGCGCACACTCTCATTCAGTTTGACATGAATTTCCCCATCGCTGAATTTGCCGACATGGGCATCACCGAGCGGGATCCCGATATGATCGCAAATCGCCTTTGACAAAGCGGGATTGGAATTGCAACTGAATACCTGCAAGCGAGAATTACCTGTCGACATAAGCTGAAGTTCCTCCAATTTCATTTCATTTGGCTGAGCGTTTTTCTTTTAATTTTTGCGCGTAACCCGGTTTGTTGGTTTGCCGCTCACGCGCAATCGCCAGGGCATCTTTCGGCACATTGTCCGTAATGGTTGAACCGGCGGCCACATACGCCCCTTCTTCCACCTTAACCGGAGCCACCAGGTTAACATTGCAGCCGACGAACGCCCCGTCCTCAATCACCGTTTTGTGTTTATTCAGTCCATCATAATTGACCGTGATCACACCGCAACTGACATTTACATTCTCTCCCACATCTGCATCTCCTACATAGGCGAGGTGAGAGATTTTTGTACCGTTTCCGATATTGGCTTTCTTCAGATCGACAAAACAGCCCACTTTGGTGTTGGCACCCAGATCCGTTCCGGGACGAAGATAAGCGTAAGGCCCGACTTTGGCCTGCTCCCGGATTTTGCTGCCTTCAATCACGGCATAGCGAATCCGGGCTCCGTCCGCCACCACCACATCGGACAAATCGGCTTGCGGCCCAATGTGGCAACCTTCACCAATGACCGTTTTGCCCCGCAAAAACGTTCCCGGTTCAATCACGGTATCCGGTCCGATCTCCACATCTGCTTCAATATACGTACTTGCCGGGTCAATGATTGTCACACCGCTTCTCATCGCTTTGCGCAAAATGCGCTCACGCATCTGTTTCGCCGCTTCGGCCATCTGAACGCGGTCATTCACACCCATCGCTTCATCCGGATCATCAAGAATTTCTGCGCGGATCGGCTGCCCCTGCTCACGCAAAATGGCTACGACATCCGGCAGGTAATATTCGCCTTGAGCATTATTATTATTAACGAGAGAAAGTGCAGAAAATAATTTTTGATTATCAAAACAATAAGTTCCGGTATTAATTTCCTTAATGGCCCGTTCTTCTTCCGACGCGTCTTTTTGCTCGACAATGCGGTCGACTTGGCCGTCCTCCCGGCGCACGATCCGTCCATAACCGGTCGGGTTCTCCATGACCGCCGTCAGCACGGTCGCTGCCGCACCTGAAGCACGATGGTTTTCCACCAGCTTCCTGAATGTTTCCGCGGTAAAGAGAGGATGGTCACCGTTGATCACCAAGGTGATTCCCTCTTCATTTTGCAAAAGAGGCCTTGCTTGCATGACTGCGTGGGCCGTTCCCAGCTGCTCCTTCTGATCGGCAAATAAAACCCGGTCACCCAGATGTTCTTTAACCGCTTCCGCCTGGTGCCCGACGACAAGAATGGTTTTTTCCGTCTGAAGTTCATCCAAAGTATCCAGAATATGGTCGATCATCGGTTTTCCGCAAACGGGATGAAGGACTTTGTGTTTTCGTGATTTCATCCGCGTCCCTTTTCCAGCTGCCAATATCACCGCATAAACATGTTGCATGAACAAAGCGCCCCCGTTTCTCGAAACTTCCTCCCTGAATATATCGCATCATATGTAGGATTGCAACCAAACCGGTCTTTAAACTTTCGCAACAAAAAAGAACCCGGGGCACGGGTTCCTCTTCCTGATTTATCATTTTCCAACCATCACAAAGCTTTTTGCGCGTTGATATTCATCTGTTCTGCCGCTTCGAGTTCGCCGGCCTTGCGATACTCTTCCAGAACAGCCGCCTCGATCTTCTCCCGGCTGACCGGAGAAATCGGATGGGCAATATCGCGAAATTCGCCATCCGGAGTCCGTTTGCTCGGCATGGCAACGAACATCCCGTTATTGCCATCGATCACTCGAATATCATGCACCACAAACTCGCTGTCAATCGTAATCGAAGCAATCGCACGCATTCGACCTTCACGGTTGACTCTGCGTAAACGCACATCAGTAATTTCCATCTGATCCCACCACCTGTTTCCTATGATGACTAATCATTTCTAAATTACCTATTCGAGGCAACGGGACCAATTCCTCCCATAAATAGACAGTATTAGTAAATTTCTCTTGTTTTCCAATCTATTTCTTCTTGGCAATGACCTCCATCTCAATCAGGACATCTTTGGGCAAACGGGCAACTTCTACGCAGGAGCGAGCCGGCTTATGCCCGGAAAAATATTGGGCGTAAATCTCATTGATTTGCTGGAACTGATTCATGTCTTTTATGAAAATCGTCGTTTTAATGACATGGTTGTAATCACTTCCGGCTGCTTCCAGCACAGCTCCGATATTTTTAAGAACCTGGTGCGTTTGTGTCGCAATATCGGATCCGGCGAGTTCCCCCTCGGGCGTGAGCGGGATCTGCCCGGACGTGAAAATCAACTCTCCCAGTTCAACCGCCTGTGAGTAAGGACCGATTGCCTGCGGCGCTTTTTCCGTTTGCACTTGTTTGATCATGGTGATCATGCCCATCTCTCCCTGTTAAAAATATTTCCCAAATCGACTTGTACTCTCCGTTCCTTCACATCCAGTTCCCTGACTTGGACCAATGAGGCATAAGCGTCGACCAACCGTTCCCTGGCCGGGGCTTCCAGCATCACTCCGACACCGACGACCTCTGCGTTAAACTCGTTCAGAAGATCGAACATCCCCCGCACCGTGCCACCCGCCTTCATGAAATCATCGACAATGAGCACGCGTGAACGCTCGGACAAGCTCCGCTTTGACAGAGACAGCTGCCTCATCCGTTTGCCTGAACCCGACACTGTGTTGACCGTCACAACCGATCCTTCCGTCACCCGATAGTCATAGCGCGCTATCACCACGGGGGCGCGAAGGTAAGCCGCTGTCGCATAAGCGATGGGGATTCCTTTGGTTTCGACGGTTAAAACGGCATCGATTTTTTTGCCGCCGAATACCGAGGCGAAAATGCGGCCCATCTCGTTGACCAAGGTTGTGTCTCCCAACAGGTCGGAAAGGTATAAAAACCCTCCCGGCAAAATTCGTTCGGGATTGCTCAGCCGCTCGCACAATCCTTGAATCACGTGAAGAGCCTGATCCCGGCCGATATCCGGAATATATCTCACGCCGCCTGCCGCACCGGCCACCGTCTCTAATTCGCCATTTCCTTCTGCTTTCAACACTTCATCAATGATGTCCAAATCCTCACTGATCGAAGATTTGGCCGCATGGTATCGCTCAGCAAAAGTCGTAAGCGGAATTAAACGGTATGGCTGGACCAGTAATTGGCGGGTCATGTCAACCAGTCTCGCGCTCCGTTTCCACTTATCCATTCCATACCTCCGAAGTCCTAATATTCCTGACCGAAATATATCATTTTGTTCGGATTCCATCAAGCACACTTTCCGTGCGTACTCCCAGCATGCGCACGCAATAGACTTGCCGGCAAAATCCCCGAAGGCTGTTTACAATCCGTCTCGCCCGCGATTCTTGCCTTATCAGGGCAAAAACCGTGGGTCCGCTGCCGGACATTAACACGCCATCGGCTCCGAACTCTTTCATCTTCTTCTTGATCTTGCCCACATCCTCATGCATTTCCATCGTCACCGGCTCCAACACATTCCCCAACAGACGAACCATGTGATCGTAATCTCGTTTTCTCAGCGCCTCTGCCATTTGTTCTGTTTCCGGGTGCTCCGCGATTTCATCCACTTTCAGACGTCCGAATACATCCGCCGTGGAAACGCCGTGCCCCGGCTTGGCCAGCACGACCCAGCAGGGCGGCGGCGGAGGCAACGGGGTGAGGATCTCTCCCCGTCCTCTGGCGATTGCAGTGCCTGAATAAACGCAAAAAGGAACGTCCGAACCGATTTCCGCTCCGATGGCTGCCAGTTCTTCATCGCTCAAACCCAGCCCCCATAACCGGTTCAGCCCGCGCAGGGTTGCCGCCGCATCGCTGCTTCCCCCGGCGAGTCCCGCTGCTACCGGAATATGTTTATCAATTCGGATATGTATCCCGCGCTTGATCCCGATTTTCTCTCTCAGAAGAACGGCGGCGCGATAAGCGAGATTCCGTTCATCCTGCGGCACGAGTCCCGAACTGGATTCCAGTGTGATGGACGAGCTTTCCTTTTCAAACAAATCGATTCTGTCAAACAGATCGACTGTCGTCATCACCATTTCCAGTTCATGGTATCCATCCTGCCGTTTATAAAGGGCATCCAGTGTCAGATTTATTTTGGCCGGTGCTTTGACTGAAACGAGCAATTCTCTTCCCCCCAGTGCACCAACTGATGATTTCTCCGTTGTTTAACAAGAGCGGTTGACCAGACTTTCCTTATTTTATCACGATCGGTTCGCCAGAAGTATGAAAAGAAATCGGGTGTAACCATCCAGACAAGAAAAGCCCAAGGGAAATATCCCTTTGGGCTTCTTACCCTGTTTACTTTCCTGAATCTCTCGCAGCCAAATGTTCTTCGGCGATCTGAATCGCCCGTTTCACCATGTTTCCCGCATCGCGGGTTCTGATTCCACCCCAGCCTTCACGCTGAACCACATCGTAAAAGCCGAGGTCTTTGGCCAACTCATACTTAAAGGCTTCTGACATCACTCCACCACGCCGACGTGCCAAGTGATCCCCTCCTTTTCGGATTCAAGAACAAGTCACAGGGCATCCCTAGTATGACAAATTCAACGCATTTTTATGTAAGCGCTTTCACATCGTAAAAAAAAGAACACACCGAAATGTGTTCCATTATTGAGATGTTTTCACGTATTTCACGGGAATTTGTTCGTTATTGTTATTAAAAACAGTGAGTTCCACTGATTCTGTCAGTATATCTGCATAGCTGTAAGAAACTCGGTTGAAAGAATGGTCTTCATCCAACTTGACAACGAACACGGAGGGGTAAGTCTCTTCGAGAATCCCGGTCCGTTCAACGGTCTTACGGCGTCCGCTGTTTGCTTTTAAGCGGATTTTTTGTCCGATGTATCCCTCAAGAGTACACTTGATTTCGGTTAACGCGTTTTTGCCCATTGGTCGACCACCTCACTTATAGAAGATTATACTACAAGCGAGGTGCAAAGTCAAACGAAGTATTATAGCAGGGGGACAAACTTCTTGTCAATGGGATTCTGCATAATTTTTTGCCATAAAATAAGACTCACTTGGTAAAACGGTCAGCCACGGCACTGGCCGCAAAAGATTCCGGCTTGATCTTGGCCGTATAGCCGACAGACGTGACCCAACCGACCACTTCCTGAATCAGTTTTCTCGTCTCCCCCTGCTGCCCCACATCCAAGTGGATCTCCATCGGAATGTTGACGGAAAAACCAAAGAACCCTTTTTCCTTCAGCAGTTCCACCACTTTCAAACTGTATTCCGTCTCGCGATAAATGCGGTAACGGAGATCACGCATCGCGTTATGGCGAATCTTCGCATAGTAGAAAGTGGCACCTTTGCCGATGCGCTGCACAATTACGGCCGTGACGTAGATGGTCTCCCGCTCGCGCGTTTGCGAGTCGGTGCCGATCACCATCTTATAGCTGGCCTTCGGGTCTTCCTGAATATATTCCTTAATCTCCGCAATCATGTGATCAAGACTGCGTCGGCCCTTACGAGGATGATAAAAGTTCACGGAAAAACCCCCAACGATTTAGGATGGTTTGATCCTACACGTCGAGTCTGAGGTTCGTATCCGCTTTTGCATCTATTACTTCGGTTAATCGTGCATATTCCGCCAGGTCTAATGTTTCTCCGCGTCGTTTCGGATCAATATCCGCCTCACGAAGCAACCTCTCCACTTCCGCTTTGTCCAGGCTGGTGAGGAGATTGGCATGAAGCGAATTCAACAGAGTTTTGCGCCGCTGAGCAAAAGCTGCTCGCACGATTTTGAAAAAGAGTGACTGATTTCCAACTTCGACCGCAGGTTGATCGCGGATGGTTAAACACGCCACTGCGGAATCCACCTGTGGACGGGGAACGAAAACATGACTTGGAACGCGGGCCACTTCTTTTGCTTCAGCAAAATACTGCACCAGTACGCTCAGCGAACTGTAATCCTTCGTTCCCGGCTTCGCAGTCATGCGGTCGGCCACTTCCTTCTGGATCATGATAACGATATTTTTGAGCGGCAGTCTCTCCGTGAGCAGCCTGATCACAATCGGGGATGTGACATAATAGGGAAGATTGGCGACCACATGAAGGGAATTCACTTCCTGAAAATATTCATCCACCAGAGCATGAAGATCGACGGTCAAAGCATCTCCATGAACTATTTCCACCTGCGGCCGGGTTTGAAACAAATCCTTCAAAACCGGAACCAACCGGCCGTCAATTTCAACAGCAACCACTTTTTTCGCTTGATCGGCAATGCGCTCGGTCAGAGCGCCGATCCCAGGCCCGATCTCAATCACTCCCGAATCGGGGGTTAAATCCGCTGCGCGAATGATCTTGTCCAGGACATGGGAATCAGTGAGGAAATTTTGGCCCAAGCTCTTTTTTAGTATGATTCCATATTGGTTAAGAATATCCCTCGTCCGTACAGAAATCGGTTTTTGCGTCATCCCTTCCATCCTTCCTCCTCTGCTGCCATGGCTTGCAGCAGTTCTTCACGCGAAATGCACAGCACTTGCAGACGACGGTAAAATTGCTTGGCATTCCCGTAACCAATCCCCAAACGCTCTGCGATCCGTTCTCTGCGTTTGCGCGAATCGCTCCCGCCGGCAAAACCCAATTCATAATATTCTTCCCAGGTGAGCGGCGGCTCTGGCTCCTCCCCGTCCCATTCGGCGCGAACGGACTGGAGCGCCTTGGCAATCGCCTCCGCCCCGGCGTGTTCAATGCCGATTTTACCCTTCCCTGCGGCTTCGCTTTGCGGCAAAAAGGCGTGTTTCACCCCGGCCACATTTTCCGAAATGATGCGCCGGATCCGTTCTCCGGCATAGTCAGGGTCGGTAAACACGATCACTCCCCGCTTTGCCTGCGCCCGTTTTATCTCGGCAAGCACCTCTTCTCCCAGCGCCGAGCCCCGCGTTTCAATTGTATCGGCTTCGACGGCGCGCCTGATCGCCAATGTATCGTTTTTTCCTTCTACGACAATAACTTCTTTCAACTTCGGACGTGACAAAATAAGCTACCTCTTTCCAGGACTGTATTTCAAACTGAACTTTGAAAGAAGGGAGCACTGGACCCAGGCTCCCTTTTGTTTCGCTTCGTCAAGCGTTCAGCACTTTTTCAAGTTTAAACAGACGAATCGCATTGGCCCGGGTGGCCTCGGCCAGTTCTTCCGGGCTCATCCCGCGCAATTCGGCAATCTTCTCGGCCACGAGCCGGACGTATCCCGTTTCATTCCGATTGCCGCGATAGGGATGCGGCGCCAGATAGGGGCAATCCGTCTCGATGAGCAGACGATCAAGCGGAACCTCTTTGGCCACCTCTTTCGGTTCTTTTGCATTCTTGAAGGTGACAGGACCGCCCAACCCGATCATGAAGTTCAGTTTCAACACTTCCTCCATGATGCGAAGGTCGCCGCCGAAACAATGCATGACTCCTCCCACTTCTTCGGCATGTTCTTCCTTTAGTATGCGCACAACGTCCTCATGGGCATCCCGGTCATGAATGATGATGGGAAGCCCTGTCTCCTTCGCCAGAGCGATCTGCCGGCGAAACACCTGCGCCTGCACATCGCGGGGGGAGTTGTCCCAATAATAATCAAGCCCCATTTCCCCCAGTGCAACCACTTTGGGATGGGTGGTCAGTGAGCGAATCCATTCCAAATCGGCATCGGTGCAATCTTTGGCATCATGGGGATGCCAGCCGACAGCGGAATAGATGAACTCATATTCCTCGGCCAATTTCAGGGATGTCGCAATGGTTTCCTTGTTGTATCCGACATTTAAAATCGTTTGCACGCCATATTCCTCACGCGCCCGCCTGATCACTTCCGCCCGGTCCCCGTCGAATTTGGGATCGTTCAGATGGGCATGGGTGTCAAACAACATCACGGCTGAATCCTCCTCTATCGCTGGGTCGCCAGAGACAGTAAATGGATGCGGTTCACCGGCAATACAACCACATCAGCCCGGCCCACTACCGCGCTGATGTCAACCGGGCCGATCATGCGGCTGTCAAGGCTGTTGTTGCGGTTGTCTCCCATGACGAACAAATGGTGAGCCGGAACGATCAAATGCTTGTAACTTCCGATCGCATCATTCATCGCCCCGTTGATATAAGGTTCGTCAAGCGGTTTTTTGTTTCGGTATACCTTTCCGTTTTTAATATCGATCTGGTCTCCCGGCAAACCGATGACCCGTTTGATAAAATCGCGGCCTTCATTGGTATGAAAGACGATAATATCTCCATAATCGGGCATATCGACACGATAAATCCATTTATTTACAATCAGCAGCTCATCGCCTTTCAGTGTCGGTTCCATGGATTGACCGTTTACTTCATACGGGGCAAACAAATACCCGCGAATGCCAAAGGCAATCAACACCGCCACGGCAATGGCCACAAACCACTCCAATGCGGTCACCCATTTTTTCGATGAGCTTTTCGGATCCGCCATCAAAAAACCTCCTGTATGAAAAAATTTCGAACCAGGTTCTATACCAAATTCACTGTCTGGCCGTTTTTGTAATGGACAGACCGTTTTTTCCCCTTGGTTTCTGAAAGCGGAACAGGCAAAAGAAGTTCCTTGCATCCATTTCAAGGAACCGATTCACTTCAACTTCTGGCATAAAAATCACCGCGTGCCGGGGTAGTGGCCCGAAGTGTGTGGAGAATCGGGACATGGCGCCTCCCAACCTCCCGGAACAATCGGTCAGGAGGGCCCGCTCCCTTCTCAAATCATGCTTGGGTTATTTCACTTTGGTTCCGTTGGGAATGTCACCGGAAACCGTCGCCAAAACCAGCCGGTCCTGATCAGAAGCGGCCAGAATCATCCCTTCGGACAACTCCCCACGCAATTTGACCGGTTTCAGGTTGACCACGCAAATCACTTTTTTGCCGATCAAATCCTCCGGCTTATAATGTTTGGCGATCCCAGACACCACCTGGCGCTTTTCCGACCCCAGGCACAATTGCAGTTTCAGCAGGCGATCCGC
Organism: Thermoactinomyces sp. CICC 10523; assembly: GCF_016055105.1. Lineage (NCBI taxonomy): Bacteria > Bacillati > Bacillota > Bacilli > Caryophanales > Thermoactinomycetaceae > Thermoactinomyces > Thermoactinomyces sp. CICC 10523. The sequence goes on along the minus strand of NZ_JAECVX010000009.1, from coordinate 15,113 downwards.
ATTTTTCACCGGCTCAGCCTGGATCACCTCGGCAACACGCAGTTCAACTTTGGCAAACTCGTCGATCGAGATCAGCCCTGCCGCTTCATCCTTCTCTTTTATTGTTTTCTCTGCTTCCGTTTTTTCATCCGGTTTGAGGGTTGATTTGCTGATCATGTTTTTAATCTCCTCCACTTCTGTTTTAACATCGAGTCGGGGAAAAATCGGTTTTCCTTTCTGCGTTTTCGTACCAGCCGGCAGCACTCCAAACTGCTTGAGCGTATCCCATTCGGTCAGCGGGCCTTCCTCTATCCCCAGCTGCTGCCAAATTTGTTTGGGTGCCCTTGTCATAAAAGGCTGAATCAAAATGCCGACCATTCTCAGCACCTCAAGCAAGTGGTAGAGAACCGAACCGAGAACATGCTTCTTCTCTTCATCTTTGGCCAGATTCCACGGCTGGGTTTGCTCAATATAACGGTTGCCGAAGCGAACCAGTTCCCAGATGGAAGTCAGTGCAACAGAGAACCGGAGGTTTTCCATCGCTTCCTCCACTTTCTCCACCGTTTTTCTTGCGAAGTCGATCAGCGGCCGATCATGCTCAGTGGCTCCTTCAACCTGCTTTGGTACCACTCCGCCGAAGTATTTCTCCACCATGGTCAGGGTCCGATGCAGCAAATTTCCCAGATCATTGGCCAAATCGGCGTTCACCCGCTCGACAAACGCCTCGGCCGTAAAGATTCCGTCTGCGCCAAACGGGACTTCACGCAACAGATAATAGCGGATCGGATCCAATCCGTATCGGTCGATGAGCGGAACGGGGTCAACGACATTTCCTTTTGACTTTGACATTTTTTCTCCCCCGACCATGAAGAACCCATGGGCAAAAACCTTTTTCGGCAGCGGCAATCCGAGAGCCATCAGGAAAATCGGCCAATAAATCGTATGGAAGCGAACGATGTCCTTGCCAACCAGATGAACGTCGGCCGGCCAATACTTTTCAAAACGGGCAGCGAGCGCGGGATCGTCGGACAGATAGCCCACTGCGGTAATATAGTTGGTCAGGGCGTCCAACCAGACATAAACAACGTGCTCCGGGTCGTCCGGCACCGGAATTCCCCAATCGAAAGTGGTTCGGGAAATGCTCAAATCTTCAAGCCCCGGCTTGAGAAAGTTCTGGATCATTTCATTTTTGCGGGATTCCGGTTCAATGAAGTCCGGATTGGCCTCATAATGTTGCAGTAAGCGATCCACGTATTTGCCCATCCGGAAGAAATAACTTTTCTCCCTGATTTTCTGGATGGGACGATTGCAATCGGGGCACTTGCCATCTTTCACCTGGCGGTCAGTGAAGAAGGATTCCTCATGAACACAATACCATCCTTCGTATTCACCCAGGTAAATATCACCTTGGTCAAGCAATTTTTTAAAGATCTTTTGCACCACTTTTTTGTGGCGTTCCTGTGTCGTGCGGATAAAATCATCGTAGGAAATGTCCAGCTTCTGCCACAATCTTTGAATTTCATTCACGTTTTCATCCAAAAACTCCTGCGGGGTCTTCCCTGCCTCCTGGGCCGATTTTTGAATCTTTTGCCCGTGCTCATCTGTCCCGGTCAAGTACATCACATCGTACCCGCGCAAACGTTTGTAACGCGCCATCGCATCTCCGGCCACCGTCGTATAGGTATGACCAATGTGAAGTTTGCTGTTGGGATAATAAATCGGTGTCGTCAGATAAAAGGTCTTCTTGGCTTCACTCATTCCCACATACTCCTTTCCCGTTTTTAAAATAAAAAATCCCGCCCGTCATTGGGGCGAGATCTGTGCACGCGGTACCACCCAAGTTCAGCACCTGCTTTGTCGGCAGATGCCCTCAGACGCCTTTTAACGTCGGCACACGTTCTTCCCTAGTCCGGAGAACCTCCATTTCAGGAAGAAGTCTCAGGGGCCATGTTCATCCGCTTCCGCTATGCTGGCTTCCACCTGTCCCAGCTCTCTGGAGATAGCGTCCACCGACTACTCTTCCCCTTCACAGACTTTGATTCTTTCCATTGATTACGGATCAAGATCTTTTTCCTATTATACAATAGTCAAAAACGGTTGAAAAGTAAAAGCGGCGCCTCTGCCAAGCTGCTTCTCTCCATAGCTTTTCCAGCGAAAAAACCGGATAAACCTCCCTATCTCTTATCATAGCGCACGGCGAACGGAGTTGCATGCTTTGACAGCTTTCCCTCAAGGGTTAAACGTTCCAGTTCCTGTTTCAGGCGATGCACATCCCAGCTTAACCCGCAGGCACGATTGATCTGGGCAACCGCTCCGACCAGATCGGTATCAAAAAGAGGGAGCAACCCGGCCAGGACGCCCAGCAATTGATCATCCTGTTTCTCGGCAAATTGCTTGAGTTCATCAAAAGGATTGGACAAATGCGGGCTTTGTGTATAAGCGCAGCGGATGCGAATAAAGATCGTACGTCCAAACACGGCCGAGGAAACAAACGTATCTCCGGAGCGCAGATAGGGAAGCCGTTTCCCTTCTTCCGGCGTCAAATCCGTTTCTTCCCGCAACGTGGCAATATCGGTTCCCCGCACAGTGCGGAAAACAAATTTGGTATTCAACTGCGCAGTAATCGTCTCATCCAAAAGCGTTGGTCGCTGCGTGGCGAGAAAGAGAAACACTCCGTATTTTCTTCCCTCTTGGGCAATCTCTTTCAAGATCGCTTTCGCCGGAGATTCGAGCGCCTTGGGAGCAAAATTGTGCGCTTCATCCGTCACGACGATAAACGGCGGAAAAAATTTCGCTTCCTCCCCGTTCATGCGGGCATCTTTATATTCGCGGCGCTTCCGGTACAAGGAGCCGATCACATAGGTGGCAAACACTTGCAAAACCCATGTGCTCCCCTGAATCACCACCAATTTCCCCTGTTCGAGGCCTCGTTCGATCGCCCGGATATCCTGTTGGAACAATCCCGCCCTGTCAAGCCGCTGCAAACGCCAATGGACCCCTTTGACAGAGGAGAGCGGCAATGTTCCATACTGCGCCAACAGCTGCTTCAAGTCGTGGATGCGCTGCACATCGGTCGGAGTTAAATCCGCATTGTTCAACTGCCGTTCCAGCCCCTGTTTTCCCTCCTCCAACGCCTGCACCAGATTATTGATGCGGTCACTGAAGGAAGCAAAGGAATCACGCTTCCGATGGAGCATCTGGATCACATTCACCATCGCGTCAGACAGTTGGCTACCGGCAGCGCCCAAAAGTTCGGTCACATCGCGCGTCGACAGATCGGAAAAGGAAATACCCACTTCTTGCCCGATTTGCACGGCGATAAAGCGATCGGTAAAATCGTCCCCTCCTTCCACTCCCGGAACGCGGTCACGAAAATCCATCTCAAAATGCGGATCAAAAACCAGTGTCGGGATGCGCAATTTCATGAGTTCTTCCAGCATCACGCGCAAGCCGAACGACTTCCCCGACCCCGAACCGCCAAAAATGCCGACATGGGGATATTGCTGCATCGTTTTGATATCAAAGATAAAGGGAACGCCCCGCTGCTCCCTGAGCGCTCCTTGTTCCATGATCATCACCCGGTTTCGCAAATCGGGGGTAATCGTTTCCGACATCGATTCGGTTCCGCGAATTTCACCGAGCAGCATCCCCTCTGACGGCGTTGTCTTCACCAGCAGATCGCGCACTTCGGCAAATTCCGGCAAACGGACGGAACAGCCGGTGCGAACGGGATGCGGCGCCTCTTCATATAAGCGCAATTTGGCCAGATTGATTTCATCGGATTCGATATCATATCCGATTTGTTCCAGGGAACGGATCACCTGGGCATCCACCAGGGACTTGTCCAGACCCATCGGGATCAAGCGGTTGTAGGATAAAGTTTCCACCACTTCCCCCCGCGGATTATTCAGGGCATTGTCTTCAATAACCAAAATCTCATTGATGCGAAATTTACGCTCCCGCGACACGATATATACTTCCTGCTGTGTTGTGACCCCAACGACCTGCATTCTCATCTCTCCCTTTCCATCGCGTATTTTGTCCCGTCAAATCATGCGTTCACTCCGCTTTACGGCCAGCAGGCGATGACGCAGATCAGCGTCGATATACTTCTCAACCATCGTCTCGACCAAAGGGTTGGTCACCCGCACCTGGTTATCGACAATATCCAGCCAAAAAGGAATGCCCCGGCCCTGTTCCGGCGTCAGGCTGTAAATCAACCGCGCCAGAGCCAGCCGCTCTTCCCGTTGGGACATCAGCCCGTCCAAACCAATCGGCTGGGGACTTTTCGACGAGCGAAAGGCCATTTTCCACATTCCGCTTCCGGCCGGACTCCACTCCTCCCATTCAAACGCTTCTCCCACATTTAACACGCCATAGAGCAAATCGCGATCAGACCAGGCGGGAAATTCCGGAAACAGTTCCTTGACCAGCCGGCGCGTGCTGATTTCTTCGGCCGCGCCCACGATCAGAATTCCCCGATCCTCGGCGATCCTGGCCAATTTCTCCCACTCTTCCGCATCATCGATATAAAAATGCAGAAGTGACCCGTCCATGATCACCACCCGCGCTTCCCACTCCCGCATCGCCTCACCAGCCACCCTCATTTCCAGCGCCGATAAAATCGCTCCCCGTTTTCGGGCCTCCCGGGCAGCTTGTCCCTCTTCTTCCTCCTCTTCAAGCAGCGGGGTGTATACATCTGCAGCCCACTTTTCTTCGCCCAGCGTTCCTTTTGCCAACGCTTGAAATACAGATAAAGTCCGGGTTTGCGAGCCGCGGGTGGAGTTGACGGAACCATCGACTCCGATCACGGATCTCCCCTGTAGCCAATCCCGCATTTCTCCGTCTTCCCATTTTTCAATCCGGTAAAATGATCCAACTTCACGCAGGCGGGCGCGGATTTTCTCTTTGTCGAACGCAGTCGACGGATAGATTTCACGCAGGGAATCATTTAATTTTTTCAGTTTCCATTTTAACTCCTCCGATACGGGCAGCATGTCTTTTCCTCCTTTGGTCCTTCATTGTCAAGAATCTGCCATCTAATAATCCCGAGTTTTCTTACCCTATTTTTTCAGATTATGATAAAGAAAGGAAAGGTATTTTTGGAAAAACAGTCTCATTTAAGCCCGGAACCGACACAGAATAAACTTAAGATAAAAATAATATTTATATATTAAATGTTTCATGCTGATAAAATAAACTTTTTTTGACTAAGAAATAACTATTCTTTTACATGATTAAGGAATTTTCTATAAAAATCCTCTAATTATATTGACTGTTATGGGAATGGTTGGTATGATGAGTTTGACGTCGATGTCGAAATTTGACGTCAATTTAAAGATAAAAACAAAACCCAAAACCAAAATCAAAACTGAGAGGGGATTCCGGATATGTTGAAATCTACTGGTATTGTTCGCAAAGTTGACGAACTCGGCCGCGTTGTCATTCCAATCGAATTACGCCGAACGTTGGGAATTGGTGAAAAAGATGCTCTGGAAATCTATGTAGACGGAGAACGCATTGTTCTGAAAAAATATGAACCGGCTTGCATCTTCACCGGCGAAGTGGATGAAACAATCCGCTACAAGAACAAAGTCGTGAGCAAAAAATGCATTGAAGAAATGTACCAACTGATCCACGGTGAAAAAGTGACGGTAGAATAAAGTTAAATCTGCCAAAATCTTCATTTACCATTATCTCATGCATCCGCCTTTTTTCCTATAGATGAAACACGTTATTCCCAGCATCATCCGCAACACTTACGCACTTAATGAGGATACATATTACCTGCATGGGAAGTGGCGAGGAAGAACTTTGAAAATATTGTGTCAACCATATTGCCGTTTTATCAGGCGGAGATTTACGAAACGCCTGCTTCAGCAAACGCAAGCAGGAAGTCATCCTTCCTTGGAGATTTTGATATGCCGGCACAGAGTAAAGCGGTTGCCCTTCGTTCACGGGCAACCGCTTTCTTTTTTTACTCCTTTTCGGGTTTTTCCGCTTCCTCCGCCTTCTCCTGTTTGGCTATTTCCAATATGCGTTCCTTCAATAGTTCAGATTTTGTGCCAAACACAGCCTGAAAATTGCCCGGCCCCACCTGTATCACACCGGAAGCCCCCAATTTTCGCAATTGGTCGCGATCCAGCTTTTCTTCATTCTTCAAAGTCATGCGCAGGCGGGTGATACAAGCATCCAGATGTTCGATATTTTCCTTTCCGCCGATGGCCTCGAGAACCTGGCGCGCCAGTTCATCCTCTCCTCCTCCGGCTCGTTTCCCCTTTTCTTCCGCTGCATTTGCCGTTTCATCCTCTTCATCTTCACGTCCGGGTGTCTTCAGGTTAAAGATGCGGATCATGAAGCGGAACAGGACGTAGTACAGCACAGCATAAATCACGCCGATGACCAACAACAGCAACGGCTTGGTAGCCAGATTGTAGTTGAGAATATAGTCAATCGCCCCTGCCGAGAAGGTAAAACCGTGGCGGATTCCCAGCAGATCGACAACCGCCATGGAGACCCCGGTCAGAATGGCGTGCACCACATATAAAATCGGCGCCACAAACATGAACGAAAACTCGATCGGTTCGGTAACCCCGGTCAAAAAGGCAGTGAGAGCCGCGCTCACCAGCACACCGTACACTTTTTGGCGCTGGGACGGCCGGGCTTCATGCAACATGGCAAAACACGCAGCCGGCAAGGCAAACATCATGATCGGGAACATCCCGGCCATGAAGATTCCCGCAGTCGGGTCCCCATGCAAAAACCGGTTCATGTCTCCCGTAACCCCGTGATACGATCCGACATTAAACCAGACAATCGTGTTAACAATATGGTGAAGCCCAAAAGGAATCAGCAAACGATTCAAAATCCCGTAGACAAAGACTCCGACGGCACCCGCACCGATCAACCAGTTTCCGGCACTATTAATCCAGTCTTGAACAGTCGGCCAAATGAATAAGAAAATAATACCTACCCATACCATCACAAAAGAGGTAATGATCGGAACAAAGCGTTTTCCGCCAAAAAACTGCAACCAGTCGGGCAGTTTAATTTTGTGGTACCGGCGATAAAGCACTGCTGCGATGGCCCCGGAAATGATCCCACCGAGAACTCCGGTATCCAGTTTCATCGTCTTGGTGCTTCCCAGATCGACCACCTGGCTTAACACCAGATATCCAACGAGAGCTGCCAGTGCCGCGGCACCCGCCTCTTCCGCCAATCCGATGGCCACCCCAACTGCAAACAGGACGGGCATATGGTCCGTAATCGCACTCGCACCACGGGTCAGAATTTCGCCTACATAATAAATAATACTTCCTTTGGCGAAGTATTTCGGGTCGGACAATAACGCGCCCAGGCGGAGCAAAATCCCCGCGGCCGGCAACACGGCGATCGGAAGCATCAATGATTTTCCGATGCGCTGCAATGACCCTAAAATACCCCCTCCTCGTCGTTTGCTCAAACTCTTACACCTCCGTTAGTCTATTTCCAGCCTGTCTGCCGCGACTTTGGACATCCAAACACATACTTTTATTATACATAGAAAGTTAATTTTCCTGTCATATTTTTTATATTGACTGAGGATAATACCTGGATGACAAAATGCCTTCTTTCAGGCAAATTCAGTTCCGGTGATAGGTATTATAAACCTCTCGCTTGGGCAGGGAACGATCTTTCGCCGTTTGGGCGATCGCCTCTTTTTTTGACATCCCCTTTTTTATATAAATCTCGACATGGTCTTCAATCGCAAGTGATTCCCACCATGCTTCCTCTTGAGATTCCTCTTCTTCCTGAAGATCTCCGGATACGACAATCGTATATTCCCCGCGGGCTCCATGCTCCTTTAAGTAATCCAAACAGCGGTCAATGTCTCCGCGCAGCCATTCCTCATGCTTTTTGGTCAATTCCCGGCAGATGGCCAAACGTCGGTTGCCCATCACTTGCCGAAGATCGGCCAGCATCTCGGTGATCCGGTGCGGAGATTCATAAAACAGCAGGGTGGCCGGGGTCCTGGCCCAGCGTTGCAACTGCGCCCGTCTCTCTTTAGTTGACCGCGGCAAAAAGCCGATGAACAGAAAAGGTTGGGTCGGCAATCCTGAAGCAACGAGCGCAGCCAGAGCGGCATTCGGGCCGGGGATCGGAACCACCGGAATCTGATGTTGGACGGCATCCCGAACCAATTCTTCTCCCGGATCGGAAATTCCGGGCATCCCCGCATCGCTGACCAGGGCTATTTTCTTCCCTTCCAAAAGCTGATTGAGCAGTTGGGCTCCGCGTTCTCTTTTATTATGTTCATGGTAACTGATCAATTCCGTATGAAACTGAAAAACCTGGAGCAACTTTCGCGTATGCCGTGTATCTTCAGCTGCAATCAGGTCGACTTCACTCAGGATCTCCAACGCTCTCGGACTCATATCCTGCAAATTGCCGATCGGCGTTCCGACGACATAGAGAATACCTCTTTTTTCTTCGGCAAAACTCTTGATCACGTGCATCGCTCGGTTCCCCTTTCTGCGATTAATCTCCATTTTTCCTTCCGTGACATCTTTTTAATCTCATGCTCCCGTTTCAGGGCCCACGATTTGCTCGTGCCCGCTTCATAATACCGCAGAACCACCGGCAAGCGGGCGCGTGTATATTTGGCCCCTTTTCCGAGACGATGCATTCGCAACCGCCGCTCCAAATGATTAGTCATCCCTGTGTATAATGTACCGTCCCGACACTCCAGTATGTAAACATAATAGGAATCGGCCATTTTCTTCCTCCATTTGGGCAAAGAAAAAACGCCGGCTTCCGGCACCGGACGGGTCTGGTGGTTACACCATACTCGAATTGGTACCACTTTGCCAGCGTCATTCTTCCTTGGATGATTTATTGAGAAAGGCGATACAAAACAGGCAATCTCCCTCTCCGCGCAACCGACCATAATGAACATTGCATATATGAAACCCTTCTTCATATAAATCTGCGAGATGATGAACCCCTTTACCTGCGGCTTCTTCTTTTGGTGGAAGCGTCTTTTCTTCTGTTTCGCCTGAAGGTGAAGAGAACCTGGCTTCCAGCTCTTTCAGCCGTTGGTTCTCCATCATTAATCGGGTATTATCTTCGATTAATCCGACAATCTGTTCTTTCAGCCCGGCTAATTCCTTATACAGTTCACCGATTCGCTCTTCAACGCGAGCGACCTGCTCAAAGATAGCTTCTTTGTCCAAGCCCCCCCACCTCGTTTATCACCAAAAGCGGTTAATATTCGTGGTTTCCGGTCATTTAAAGCTTCCGCTCGTCTGCGGAGACTCTGTCAGTTTGATCTCTTCCAAAGAATGTTCCACCAACGCCCCCGTTTGAAACAGTTCCACTTGCACCCGCCGCTCCAAAAGGTTCAACAAAACCACTTTTCCATCTCCGTTCGGCGTCAACACATTCTCACCGAGATCGGGCAAAATTTGCTTCGCTTCATCATAAAGGTCGTTTTCATATTTCAAACAGCACATTAACCGGCCGCAAAGCCCGGAGATTTTAGCCGGATTCAGGGATAGATTCTGATCTTTTGCCATTTTAATCGAAACAGGCTCAAAGTCTCCCAAAAAAGACGAACAGCAAAGAATCCGTCCGCACGGGCCAATTCCGCCCAACATTTTTGCTTCATCCCGTACCCCGATCTGCCTGAGCTCGATACGGGTCCGAAAAACCGCAGCCAAGTCGCGAACCAATTCGCGGAAATCGACACGTCCATCCGCGGTGAAATAAAAGATGATTTTATTGCGGTCAAACGTGTATTCTGCATCAACCAACTTCATTTCTAAACCATGTGTTTGGATTTTTTCATGACAAATGGATAAGGCCGCTTTTGCCGCCTGGCGATTTTCTTCCATTTGTTCAGTATCTCCATCCGTGGCAATCCGTAATACCTTTTTAAGGGGCAGTACCACTTCATCCTCCTTGACAAAACGGATTCCCGTCACCACATGGCCGTATTCGACTCCCCGCACCGTTTCCACGATGACATGGTCCCCGCGTTGCACTTGTAAATCGGCAGGGTCAAAAAAATATATCTTACCCGCTTGTCGAAAGCGAACTCCAATCACTCTTAGCACTTACAGCGTCCCTCCTCTACCGCCCAACCTATTTTCCGAGTACGGCCAGAGGTTGCATCGTATCAGCCTGTCGCTGACGAAAAGCGATGATCTCTTTTTTGTTCCATCCAAGAAATATTGATGCTTTGCCGGTTTTGTTTGAATACACGCCTCCCAATTTATTCAAAATAAACCCGTTTGGATCATCTGATCTATCCGTCAATTTGTTCATTGATTCTCACAGGATTCTGTTAAAGAATCTCATATACCATTCTATCATTCACAGTAAAAATTGAGCAAACATCTCATTAAGTAAGAGCTGGAAATTCGTCCCGACAGCATCATTCTCCCGTCAATCTTTCACCAAGTTGAGGATGTCTTCGGCCAGCTGCCCGAATATCTCTTCTTTGCTCAAGCATGCATCCAGCTTGCGATAACGTTCGGGGGCGCTTTGCGCCAAAGAGAGAAACCCTTCACGAACCCGTTCATGGAATAATTTCTCTTTCAATTCCATCCGATCCTTCTTTCCGCCGCGATTCTTCATCCGGCTCTGGCTCATTTCCACGGGCAAATCAAGCAAATATGTACGATCAGGTTTCAGGCCGCCGGTTGCCCATTCGTTAATCTGAATAACCTCCTGAAGATCCCACTGCGCCCCGTAACCCTGATAAGCAATGCTGGAATCAACATAACGGTCGCATAAAACAATCTTGCCTTGCTCCAGCGCGGGGCGAATCACTTGATCCACCAGTTGGGCCCGGGAGGCAGCGTACAGCAGAATTTCGGTTCGCGGCCTCATATCGGAAAATTCCGTGCTCAATAAAATCTGACGAATTCCGTCTCCAATCGGTGTACCACCCGGCTCACGCACTGTGATGCATTCTTTTCCCTTCAGCCGCAAATAATCCTCGAGCAGTCGGATTTGTGTCGTTTTTCCGGCCCCTTCCGGCCCTTCAAACGTAATAAACCTACCTTTTCCCATCCTTGTCGCACCTCCTCACTTCGCCGTCAAGATTTAAAGGAGCACCTCCACCGCCGGTGTGTCGGAAGAACGAATACCGCGCACGTTTCCTCCACGCCGGATCACATCGCACAAAAAGTGAAGAACCTCTTCACGCAATTCCTCTCCAGGTAACACAAGAGGAATCCCTGGCGGATACGGAGTGATCATTTCTGTCACAATCTCACCCGCGGCACTGGCCAAAGGAATCCAGCGCCTTTTTCTCCGCCTCAGTTCATCGAACTCCACCTTCGCCTGGGTATGTATGGAGAAGCTCGGTAAATTGAAAGAAGGTTCCTTGGGAAAATGGGAAATTTCCCTGTCCAGCCGCCTGAGAACCTGCTCAAGCCTGCTCAGCTCGCTTTCTGTTGTTCCAGGCGAAAAAACAAACAACACTTTTCGGTGGTCAGCCAACTCAGCATAAATTCCCTGTTTATTTAACCAATCGGCCATGGCATAGCCGGACACTCCTGGATCGGCAACTAAAGTCAATTTTAACGGATCATGAGGGCTGAGAACAGAAACCTCATGTATAAAAGAACCGTTTTTTATATTTCCCCGGAAATGATCCAGGGCAATTAACAAACGTTCCAATTCTTCCTTTCCCTTCGTGGCGATCCATCGTCTGGCCAAGTCAAGAGAAGCCATCAACGGATAAGAAGGGCTGCTTGATTCGATCATGCGAAGCCAGCGCATGATATCCGCGATATTTACTCTTTCTCCTTGAGCGTGCAGCATTGAGGACATCGTCATGGAGGTGAGCAATTTGTGCGTGGACTGAATGGAAACATCGGCTCCTTGGTCGATGGCCGACAGCGGGAGACGCGGGTGAAATCCAAAGTGGGCTCCATGTGCTTCATCGACAACCAGCGGAATTTGATGTGCATGGCAAATCTCTGCGATTTCGCGCACATTCTGGACAACTCCAAAATAGGACGGACTGGTAATCACCACCCCTTTGGCCTGTGGGTACTGACGGATCATCTGTTGAACCGTATCCGGGGAAATCGGGATCTCCATTCCGTTTTGGTCAAATTCGCATGGCAGATAGCGCTGTTTTGCCCCGGCCATCATACATCCGTGAAACACAGATTGATGGCAATTGCGCTGAATAATAATCTCTTCTCCCGGACGACAGAGGTGAAGAATGGTCGCTAAAATGCCGGCGGTGGTTCCTCCCACCAGAAAAAGAGTATGTTCTGCCCTGAATGCTGCAGACGCCAACTGCTGCGCTTCCAAAATCGCTCCTTGCGGATGGTGTAAGTCATCCAGTTCCCCCACCTCTGTTAAATCCAATTGCAAAACGGATGCAAACCATTTCTTTCCGGCATCATCAAATGCCTGACCTTGTTTATGACCGGGAACATGAAAATTGCCCGTCGAACGGTTGATATGCCTTATCAAAGCATCAAACAACGGCGCCTTCATCTGATCCACTTTCGCGCCACCTCCTTCCTATTTATATAAAACAATTCATGGCAAATGGGCAAGCAAAGTTAAAGTACGCCCTCACTCAAATCCGCAAGCAGCTTCTTGAAGAATAGAGAAATCCTTTCTGTCACAGAGAGATCATTTTCCGTGGTCCGCTTGGGTTTGCAACCACCCACCCAAATAAAAAAGCCGGCCCCTGGAACATTGTCCGACAGCCGGATAACGGATGAGGTGAGCGGATGGTGAACAGAATCCCCTGTCTTTTCTGTCAAGATGAAACCAAGTCAAATTGGAGAGATTTAGCGCTCCCCGTTTTCAGGAAATATGGTTTGAAAAAATCCGTCTCTGTGATGATCATCGCAACTTCTTGAAGGAAACCGATGTCCCGGTATCTGAATTGCGCTGCTCGAAAGGGCAGGGAACAAAACCACGCAGCACAAATATCCGCGACAGGCAAATGAATCGCCCTTTACCCATCCTCTCTCGCGAGGATTCGCTTGTTTTCGCCAGACGGCAACAGAGGCTTCACCTCTCAGTAAAAAGTTAAGGTGCTTCATATAATGTTTTTCCCTGATGATTCCAAAATACCCTTAAACGCCAAACATAGTAGCCATAACGCAGATCATCAACGGTACTGCGCGCCAACTCTCTTTCACAGAGGGTACAGATATATTGATCCAATAAAGGTAACATTTCATCGCGAACCTGGTCACAAATGATACAGTGATAGGGCTGCTTATTCTCCATCTCAATCGCCCGCCTTTCCCTTTTGTTCACATCATTTCCAAAAGGGCAATGATTTAAACAATAAACAATGACCAATAGCCCTGTTTTTTGAGGAAAATTCATTATGGTTGCTGTCAGGGATGTGTTGATGTTTTGCATGGTATTGCTCCAATTCCGGTTGCCCGGGCCGCTTCTTGTGTGGAGAAAGCTTAGCGAATAAAATTCATTGCTTCCATTTTTCAGGGATTTCATCAACAAAATTTTGTCCGTCTGTGAGTGGATGATTACCGACACAAACAATTCCAGCGGCAGGCGACTGCATCGAAAAGCAACCAAACTCCCCTGCTTCAACGCACTTCAGGCGAAAATGACAGTCATGAAACTCCGCTGAAGTCAACCTTAGATCCGGTCGGTCAGTGGGGCACCTCTACCCTGGCAATTTTGTTTACTTCTGATCCACTGTATATACCGTAAAGAGATAAACATTTTCCAAGAAGAAGGATATCTCCTGTCGGGAGGTGGCACAGTTCTTGTTCAGGCATTCCTTTCCTTAACCGGATTTCCCTGATAAACCATCTCCCGTTTTCTATAACCTGTCAAACATCCTACTCCCTATGCTTATTCATCACCCTATTAGAATATTTTCGTCATTTGCGTAACAGGCTAAATGAAAAAGGAGGAAATCTGATGCTTACTCCAAGATGGATTGTCATTTTCATTTTTGCTATTTTTATTCCTCTAAATGCACTGCTCAGAAGCTATTTACGTATTAAATATGAAAACACAAGATCCAAAACAAAGTAGAAAACAAGTGATGCTCTGCTGTCTCCCAGCCAATCCTCGGCACATGCTTCTTGATCTTTTCTTTCTTTTATCCTTCCATTTTAGTAGAAAAATGCTAACCGTTTCCCAACTACACTACCACGGAACCCTAAACGCTAACAAAGACTCCTGGTCGCAGTGAACGTCGGTATCGTATCGTCGAAGCGATCCATTCTGCAATTTATCAGTAGAAGCAGTTCACAGCGTCTTCCTTGAATAAAACCAATATTTTTGAATGAGACCAATATTTTCAGCTAAATTGATTTGTCTCAGCTCAATCGCGATTAAAAATTAAATCTGTAATTTCCTTAAGCCGGATTCCAAACCAGATTCCCCAAGCCTGGTAAAATTGTACTTTGGAGAAGCGATTTCCCGCCCCTATAACTTGTATCCCATTTGGATGAATCCGCAAATCTGAGGAGAACATCGGGGAACATCCTCAGGATTTCCGCGAGGATTCCCGACGGAGTGAATGAAATACGCTCAAAAACAGATGGCGATGGGAAAGGATGGAGAAGGAGGATGAATCGAAGGAAATAAAAATAACAAAGACAACAATGAAAAAGCCACCTCCAACGAGGTGGCTTGTATCTTTGCCTGGCAACGACCTACTCTCCCAGGGGTGAACCCCAAGTACCATCGGCGCTGGAGGGCTTAACTTCCGTGTTCGGGATGGGAACGGGTGGATCCCCTCCGCTATCATCACCAGACGATGTTTTTTGTTAAGTGGTTCCCTGAAGGGAACACACCCTGAAAATAAGATTGGAATAAGGGTTGCGAGTGGAAGAGAAGTAGTAGGATAAGCCCTCGACCGATTCGTATCCGTCAGCTGAACACATTGCTGTGCTTACACCTCGGACCGATCTACCTTGTCATCTTCAAGGGGTCTTACTTCCACGAAGGAATGGGAAATCTCATCTTGAGGTGGGCTTCGCGCTTAGATGCTTTCAGCGCTTATCCCGTCCGCACTTGGCTACCCAGCGGTGCTCCTGGCGGAACAACTGGTACACCAGCGGTGCGTCCATCCCGGTCCTCTCGTACTAAGGACAGCTCCTCTCAAATTTCCTGCGCCCGCGACAGAT
>NZ_JAECVX010000008.1:0-155197 GCF_016055105.1 Thermoactinomyces sp. CICC 10523 | reverse complement strand
TGCATTTCCGGCAGGTTCTGTTTCTGCCGCCGCCATCGTCTCCGCCGGGACAGGGGCAGCGGTTTTCGCTTCAGGAACCCAGTAACGTTCCCGGGCAAACGGATAGGTGGGCAGAGGAACACGGCTGTATTGCCCGTCCGCAAACAGCCCTTCATAATCCAGTTCATATCCCTGAACGTAAAGCTCGGCCACAGTGGCCAAATTCTCCAGATAGTCAGCATCCCCGTCCAAATCCTGACAGGCGCGGATGCAGTGGTTGCCGAACTTCTTCAGTGCCGGCAGCTCCCTGTGCTTCCCATCCGTTTCCATCGAGAATACGGTGGAACCGGATTTCCGGTTCAGCCATTGCTCCAATTGTTCAACAGCATCGTCCAAATCACGCACCACACAGGCCAGGCGATGTTTAAAATGCTGTCGGCCGACCAACAGGGTATAGCACATATTTCCGCAATCCGTCTTGTCTTCTTCCTTGCAATGGTCGATGAGTTGGCCCGCCTGTTTCCGCAACTCCTCCTCAGAACGTGCCGACAGAACGAGCAGATAACCGGGCTTGTCCGGGTGCTGCCTTCTGACCTCCGGCGCTTCCTCAATTACCATATGGGCGTTAGTTCCGCTCACGCCAAAGGAGCTGATGGCCGCCCGACGCTTGACTCCGGGCTCAACTTTCCAGTCTCTCAGCTGCGTATTGACAAAAAACGGGCTGTCTTTAAATGAAATATTGGCATTGCCTTTCCTGAAATGAAGAGAAGGCGGGATTTGCTTATGCTTCAGGGCAAGCAGGATTTTGATGAGACCGGCGATCCCCGCTGCCATTTGCGCATGCCCGATATTGGTCTTAATGGAACCGATCGCGCAATATTCCTTTTTGTCCGTATAGGATCGAAACGCTTGCGTCAACGCCTGAAATTCGATCGGGTCGCCCAGTTTGGTTCCGGTTCCATGTGCCTCCACCATCTGAATCTCTTCCGGGTTGATGCCAAACTGGTCATAGACAAAGCGCTCCAGACGTTCCTGAGAACGCTGGCTGGGGGCGGTGATCCCGTTGGTCGTGCCGTCCTGATTGATCGCCGAACCGCGGATCACTCCGTAAATGTAATCCCCGTCCGCAAGGGCGTCCTCCAAGCGTTTCAGAACCACCACGCCAACACCTTCGCCGGGGACAAATCCGTTGGCCCGTTCATCAAACGTATAGCACTGCCCAGTGGGAGACAACATCCCCGCCCGATGCTCCGTCCTGTATAAATCCGGCGTGCATTGAATCGACACGCCTCCGGCCAGCGCCATCTCCGTTTCCCCGGTCCACAGTCCCTGGCAGGCCAGATGCACGGCCACCAGTGAACTGGAACAAGCCGTATCCACCGCAATTGCCGGTCCCTGAAGGTTCAAATAATAGGCAATGCGGGCGGGAATGACCGAGCTCAAATTGCCCCAAAACGCCTGAGGAGGAGAATCGTCATTCAGCAACTGCTGATAATCCCCCCCACTGCAACCCACATAAACCCCGCAGCGGCAACCCTGAATTTTCGCACCGGCATAACCTGCATCCTCCAGAGCATTCCAGCACTCTTCCAGGAAAAGGCGCTGTTGCGGGTCCATCGAAGCAGCTTCCATTCCGGAAATGTTGAAAAAGAGCGGATCAAACTGGTCGATATCTTCGATAAAACCGCCGTATTCCCAAACTTCCGGCTCTCCCTTATTCTCCTGACGCCACCGGGACGCCCTTTCAATGAGATTCGTCCCCTCAGACAAATGCTTCCACAAATCACGCACATTTTTGGATTTGGCAAATCTCCCGCTGACGCCGATGATGGCGATCGGGACTTTCCCGCTTATGACTCCCGTTTCCCCAGCACGCCGTTCCTCTAGCTTCGGCAGCTCTCTCACGGCCCCGGAATCATCCCCCGGATCATATTCGCGGCAAACGCGCTCCGGTTCGCTCCGGCCCAATGCATCCGCAATCGCATCTTTGAAATTGGCCAGCAGATATCGGGTGAGCAGGTTGACTGAACTGTAATCAAACAGAATGGTCGTCGCCAATTCCAGGAAATATTCCTGATTAATCGCTTGGACCAGTTTAATGCCGGTAATAGAATCGACGCCGTAATCGCGAAATGCCGAATCAAAATCGATCTCTTCAGGATCCACAGACAATGCCCCGGCTAAATGATCGACGATCAATGACTGAACCGCCGCTTCCAGCTTTTGATCATTTACGGTCCATCCATGTGCGGTAACATCCGCTTCACCGGATGCATCTCCCTTCTCCGGCAGTGAAACCGGCTTCGCTTGCCGCCGTGCCTCTTGCCGGACCTTCCCGTCGCTTTCGGCAATGATGATCTGCTGCCCCCAGGGATGGGCCTTCTGCGCCGGAAAATGCACATTTTCAAATCCTTCCCGCTCCAATACATGCTTCCAAATCGCCGGGGGAACCGCAGGCCCTCCGGGAAGGCGCAACGTTTCATCCTCATACAGCCACCAGCCCTGCAACAGACCGAAGGTTAAATGGAGAAACAGGGAATGGCTGCTGATCTCGTTTAAAACCAATAATCCGTCCTTCTTGAGAACAGCCTTGACCCGGCGCAAAGTGCGGGCAATATCCCTCGTCGCATGCAGGACATTGGTCGCGATGGCCACATCATAGACTCCGGTCTCAATTCCCTGTCCGGCAGCCGGAGCTTCTGCGTCATAAGTGGCATAAGTCAGGTAAGGGTACTGCCTGCCAAATGCTTTTTCCGCATACAATAAAAAAGCTTTGGAAATGTCGGTATAGCAATATTCCTGAATATGCTCCCGGTAAGGCTTCAGCTTCTGCAAAACGCTGATACTTGTTCCACCGGTCCCCGCCCCGATTTCAATGATGCGGATGCGCGCAGCAGGATTCTGATTTACCCGGTCGCGGATGGCATCCTCCACTTTTTGCGCAACAATCTCATTGAAATAATCGGCAACCGCATTGTTGCGATAGATTCCTTCGACCAAATCCATCGAGGAATCGGGAAAGAGGATATCGGTCGCCGGTACCTTGCCCGTAAGAATTTGCGGCAGGTTCCGAAGCGTTCGCTCGACCAAAACCGCCTGTGCCTTCGTATCGGGGGATGACAACCACCGTTCTTTTTGACGTTCCCACTCATTCCATCCATCGCGAGTGACCCGATCGGGGTTGACCACATACCCGTCATCCCCATCTGCTTTCAGATAATGATGCCGCGTCAAAAAGACCAGACTTTGCTCAAGCCATTTGCCGTATAAATTTGCCACCCTGGCTTTCAATCGGGACAAATCGAGACGGTTTCCCTCAAACAGTCCCAGTGACTCCAGTTGCATAAACAGCAGCTTGCAAAGCAGCCCGTCCATTTCACTCATTTGCAGACCGTGTTTGGCCTCGGGAACGTGCGGAATCCCGGAATGCCAAAAACGTTTCCGGTGAAACGGATAGGCCGGCAGCGGCACGGGACGGCTCTTCTTGTCGGAAAACAATCCGGACCAATCCAGGTCATAACCCTGCACATATAAACGGGAGAGAGCCGTCAGGTGCTCCTGATATTGCTCCGGGGGCAGATCCGGATTTTCTGCCAGTTCCCTGATCAGCCGCTCTCCGCGGGCGATTTGTTTCGGTTCCGGCTGAAATGAAGGCTTTTTCCGCTGCCATACATAATCCTGCGCTGTTCCGATCCGTTTGATTTCATCCAATTTTTGCTTCAGTTCGGCCAAATCTGCGGCAATCACAGCGCACCGAACCGAAAAATGGCTTCGGCCAAAAAATAATGATTTCGCCACATCCTCCGTCGCGTAGTCATCCCCTTTCCGCTCAAGCCAGCTGACCATATCGGCCATTTTTTGCTCCAGGGCTTCTTTGCTCTTGGCCGAAAACGGAAACAGATAATAAGGCCGTCCGGGCGATGGCCCCTCCGTCTCCCCGTTCACGTCCCGTGCCGGGGGTTCCTCAATAATCAGGTGGGCGTTTGTCCCGTTGGATCCGAGAGCACTGAGCCCTGCCCTCAGAGGAACATCCCCGCTCCGTTTCCATTCCTGCCGCTTTGTGCTGATCCAAAACGGGGTTTCTTCTCCACTCCTTTTCTCTCTTTTCCCCGCGTAGAGGGTGGGCGGGATTTCCCCGTGTTTCATGGACAGTAATATCTTGAACAAGCCGGCCATGCCAGCGGCCAGGGCGGTGTGACCGATGTTGGGTTTATGCGATCCGATCACACAAAACCAGGATTTATCCGTAAACATGCGAAATGCTTCAGTCAATGCCTTCAACTCGATAAGGTCCCCGAGCTTCGTCCCGGTTCCGTGCACTTCGATGTAACCGATCGTTTCCGGATCGATCCCCGACTTTGTATATGCATCGATGATCAATTCCTTTTGTGAAGCAGCACTGGGCGAGGTCACTCCGTTGGTCCGGCCGGCCTGATTCACGGCAGACCCCTTGATCACGCCGTAGATCGGATCACCGTCCCGGACTGCCGCATCGAGCCGCTTCAAAACGGCTGCACCCACTCCTTCGCCCAAAACCATGCCGTTTGCTTCGGGATCAAACGTTTTGCACTGACCATCGGGAGACAACAAACCAGCCTGTGAAGAAAGGACAAAAAATTCCGGTGTGCTTGCCACAAAAACCCCGCCGGCCAAAGCCATTTCCGACTCACCCTTGCGAATGCTCTCACAAGCCAGATGGATGGCTACCAGAGAAGAGGAACAGGCAGTATCCACCGTAAGACTGGGGCCCTTGAAATTGAAAAAGTAAGAAATGCGCGAAGCGAGCATCGACATTTCATTGCCCCAAAATGTTTGTGCATCGACCCCTCTGTCCCACAGCCCTGCTCTGTAGTCCGACGGCCGTCCGCCGACAAAAACCCCGACTTTTTTTCCTGATAATTTTTCGACGGGATAATGGGCATCTTCAAAAGCCTTATATGCTTCTTCCAGGAATAATCGATGCTGCGGATCCATTCGTTCCGCTTCCGCAGGCGAAATATCAAAAAAGGCGGCATCGAACCGGTCGATCTGTTTCAGAAGCCCGCCCCATTTACTCACAGATCGATTTTTGCGGGCGGGATCGGGATGGTAATAATCCTTCTCCGTCCAACCGGGCCGGCGGATTTCCTCTATGCAGCAATCACCCGCCCTCAGGTGGGCCCAAAATTCCTCCAGGTTTTCCGAACCGGCGAATTTCCCGGAAATACCGATAATGGCAATATCGGATGAGGTCTCTTCGTCGATGGTTGCCATTTCGGGGCCTGATCCCACTTCTTCCGTCATGTAACGGTCGGCAATATGCTCGGCCAATTCCGGAATTCCTCTGTAATCGAAAACCACTTCAACCCCTAAATCAATTCCCAGGCTGCGATTCACCGCTTCCACAAAATCGACTGCCATGATGGAGTTCATGCCCATCTCCATAAAACTTTTATCCAAATCAACCGGTTCCGCCTGTTCACCGGCCACTTGCAAAAATTCCTGAACCAACCTCTCTTTAATCTGTGCAATTGTCCCCAGCCTGCGCTCCATCTTTCCTCACTCCTTGTTTCTGTTTAAAAAAGCAAGGATTTGTTCGGCAACCTCTCTCCAATCCGCTTCCAGCATCAGATCATGGCCCATATCCGAAAAAATCACCGGTTCCGACTGATAAAAACGTCCAAGGGACAAAGTCGTCTTTTTGGAAATCATTTGATCCCGGTCTGACCCGATGATCAACAGGGGAACCTTGGCGACCGTCTTCCTGGGCACCACCCGCATCAGACATTCTCTGCTCGCCTTGAACGATTCAGGTTGCAACTTCCGGTTGAGCGCCTTTTTCTCCTGCTCCGTCGCCTTGTCAGACAGAAACAAATCGACCGGAAAAACATCGGTTTTGCCCCTGTTGAACAATGAGAGTCGGCGAAATTCCCCGGTGCGGGTAAACAGCAGACGCAAAAAATCCCAAAGCATCCCGCCCGGCGGAACAGAAGCCAGCAAGACTGCCGCCTCGATCTGCTCCGGATATTGGTGCAACAGTTTTTGCACCACTGCCCCTCCCATGGAATGACCGATGAGAACCGGTTTCTGTTTTAAGGAAAGCATGACGCGATACACATCATCCTTGTAATCGTCAAGAGAAAAAAAATCGAGGCTTTCACGGCCCTCGCTCCGGCCGTGCCCCCGCAGACTGAGCGCATACGACGGAAAACCCCGGGAACGAAAAAAAGGAAGGAAATGCTCCTTCCAGCACCAGGCTCCGTGATTGGCCCCGTGCACGAACAACAGCGGGACGGTTTTCGCACCCTGCCCGGGGATTTCACAAATCACTTCCAGCTTCATAAATAACTCCTTTTCCTTCATCTTTTGCCCGGGTTTTTCAGGCAAAAAAACAGGACGGGATCAATGCCCGGGCAAACTTCGCACACTGACGAAATCCGCTATGGAATGCTAGCGAAAATCAAACAGGCCTTTCTGGTTTTTTCTCATTCGGAAACTGATAAAATGTTTGCGATTCAATTGCAGATAAATGTTATGCTCGCGGAGATGTTTCATCGTCTGTCCCGGCGGCTGGCCGAAGGAATGTCCGGGATAAATGCGGACGTGATCGGATATCGCCGCCTTGAGCTTCTGAATGCTGACATACAGATCCTCCGCAGAACCGCCCGGCAAATGGCAGGCGCCACATCCTTCCGCAAAAAGGGTATCACCGGTAAACAGGCTGTCTTCAAGCCAAAAACACATGCTGCCGGCCGTGTGTCCGGGCGTAAGCAGACAGTGCAACTCCATCTGCCGCAAAGAAAGCCGGTCACCGTCTTCCAGTGCGTGCAGTTGCGGGCAACGAAAGCCGGAAACTTCGATCTCCGCCCTGGACATGAACACATCCGGTTGGGCCCGCTCCAGCAAGGGGGGAACCAGATTGACATGATCATGGTGAGAATGAGTCAACAGGATCGCCCGGAGATCCGCTTTTGTCCTTTCAAGCTGCTCCGTGATCTTATTTAATTCCCATGCCGGATCAATCACGATCGCCTGCCTGCTCTCAGGCTCGACGATCAGATAACTGTAATTGATGAAAAAACTGTAACTCATTCTCAACGGATACAGTTCATAAATCATCCATTCAGTTTTTCAAAGAGAATATCAGCCAAACCGCCAATGTTCCGGGCTTCTGACAATTCAACGAGCGGGATCTGCAAAGAGAGCGATTCCAACGTCAGCATAATGATCTCAGCGCGGTCCACGGAGTTGGCACCCAAATCCGCCAAACGGTCATCCGGCCGAAAGGCATGATGCTCCAGTTCCGGAACCACCTCGCGCGCGTGTTGTGTGATGATTGCGAAAATATCCTCTCTTTTCATCTTTCTTCCCCCTTGGGCAAAAGGTCAATTAAAGATCGCAGATTTCATGACATTGCAAAGATATTGGAGGAAATTTTTATGTACCGGGCTCTTGCCGGCCTTTGGATCAGCAGGCAAAAACCCCTCGTTTTCCAAAACCCCTCCATCCAATCCGGTATTTGTCCAACACACATCCGGGTAAATGCTTCAGATCAGCGCCTCCTGCACGGCAGAAGCGGAAAAAAGCCTACCGAATCGTTCGGTTAAAACCCGGGCGGTTTCGTCCAGCAGACGGATGCCGATTTCATCCACATGCCGGTTTCGCCAATTTTCCAGCGGTGTGCCTTTGACCCACTGATTAAACGATCCCAGCGCAGGACCGCAATGGATTTGGTAATCGACTCTGGATTCTTCACTGCCGTTGAGAGCGAGCTGATTGCTGTAGTGAAAATACCATTTGAAAATCATGGCCATCTTTTGCTTGGGGTTCATCTCTGCCTTTTGCAATTCCCCGGGAGAATAATGGCCTTTTACAATTTCATAAACTTCCTCAAAAGTGCGCTTGAAATATTTTTCCTCAATTTGCTTGCGCACCTGGGCATCGATCTCATCCCACGAGTCATGGTGCCGGTACAAATCAAACAATTTATTGGCGCGTGCGGGAAAAAACACCCCTTTTTTCAAAACCTGAATCTTGGCGCCCAATTCAAACAAATCCCCGGCCGGAGCATATTCCGTATCCTGCACATTCATTTTCTCCAACAGATCTTTCACTGCATGGCTTGTCTTCGCTTCCACCGTACATTGATTGATCGAACCTGTCAGGATATAGTCCGCCCCCATCGTAAACGCGGCAGCCGCAGCTTCAGGCGAACCGATCCCTCCGGCTGCTCCTACGCGAATCTCCTTGGCATACCCATACTTGGCCACAAGGCGGTCCCGCAATTTCAAAATGGCCGGCAGCAGAGCATAAGCCGCGCCGCCATCAGTATGCCCGCCGGAATCGGCTTCAACGGTCAAATCATCGGCCATCGGCACTTGTTTCAGCATATCCGCTTCCTGCCGGGTGATTTTTCCTTCGCTGAGCAACTTGTCAACGATGCGTTCCGGGGCCGGACTTAAAAACGCTTCCGCCACTTCCGGGCGCGAAACTTTGGCAATGATTTTATTTTGGCACTTCACGGAGCCATCAACGGCCCTCGTAACACCCTTGGCGCGATAGAGAACAAGTGCGGGCGTGATGCTGAGAAAGGCGGAAGCTTCGATCACAGGCACATTGTGCCTTAAAAACAATTGGACGCTCGCTTCTTCCTTTGCCGGGTCGGCCAGCTGGTGAACGAGATTGAATCCGTAGGCCTCTCCCTTGTTCAGTTCTCTCTGGATCGCCAGAATCGCCTCTTCGATTTCATTCAGCTGCAATCCCCCGCTGCCGAAGAATCCCATCATTCCCGCCTTGCCCACTCTCACGACCAATTCCTTCGAGGCGATCCCCCGATACATGCCGCCGGTGAGATAAGCGTATTTCAGGTTGTAATCCCGCTTAAACGAAGCGCTTCCCAAAGATGAGGCCGTGATGCGGAACGAAGCCGGTTCATCTGCCGCTGCCGCGCTTTTTGCGGGGACTGGCAAAAGCTCCCCGGCAACCGTTTGCTCTTTTTCCTCCACTTTCAAAGGCTCCGCTTCTCTTTGAATGCGCCGAATCAAGCCTTTGAGCACATTGCCCGGCCCCACTTCCTCAAAGTCCGTTTCTCCTGCTCCCATCAAATATTGAATGCTTTCCGTCCATCTGACAGGATGGTCAATTTGCTCGATCAGCTTTTGCTTTATGTCCGCACCATAGGGCCTTGCACTCACATTGGAAATGACGGGAATGGCCGGTGCAAACAGCGTAAAGCCGTTTAAAAAGGAGGCAAACTCCGCTTTGATCTCCTTCATATACCGCGAATGAAAAGCGCCACTCGTTTTTAAGGGGACAAACATCCGCACCTTTTCCATTTGCCCGAAAATCGCCTGCGCCCGTTTAAGCTCCTCGGTCGGGCCGGAAATGACAATCTGGGTCGGTGAATTGAGATTGGCAATATCCAGGCGGTCCAAGCCGTTCCCCGACAAAACTTCCGCAATCTCCGCCTCTTTCAGGCCGATGACCGCCGCCATGCCGCCTCCCGTACAACGGCCCATCAACTCCCCTCTTTTTTTCACCAATGTCAAACCGGTCTCAAAATCAAATACACCCGCGGCAAACAGCGCATTGTATTCCCCCAGACTGTGTCCGGCCACATAATCGGGTTTCCCGCCGGTCTCCTTCATCTTTTTCAAATAATGAAGGGCATTGACTGTAAACAACGCCGGCTGCGTAAACTCGGTAAAGCCCAATTTTCCTTCCGAATCTTCCAGACACAATTCTTTAATGGAGTATCCCAGAATCTCATCCGCCACCTTCGTCAATGCGGGGAATTCATCAAATAATGTTCCTCCCATTCCTTTGCTCTGGGCTCCCTGTCCGGGAAATACATAAACGGTCATTCCATTTTCCTCCCCTTTGCTTGATCCAGAGGCAACGAGCACCGGATTTCTTTTCAAACTCCTATGTAATTCCGCATTCCATCCTCCCCCGACACTCTAGTGCTTTACACTCTCCCTCCCTTTAACAAACCGGAAAGATCGTCCAGCAGATCCCTGACCATTCCGGTCTCCCATACGGCTCTCTTCGGATAAGCGATGGAACAAATATAAGGCTCAAAAATGAAAGAAGCCGCGCAATACTGCGGAAAATGGACAAAATGGCTGACAATCACACGATCGTTGATTTCTGTTTTTTCTATTAAAAAAATTCCAACAGAAGAGGTCAGCCCCGTCTTCAACACTTTCGACATACTTTCTTTCACAGTCCAGAAAAGAGTGAGGGCCGTTTCATAAGCAAACGGAATCGATTTGGCGAGGTCCTGTTCCCTGACAGTCAATTGCCTTTCCAGTACATCTTTTTTCTCAGGGCAAATTCTCTCTATATCAATCCCCATCGGCACTGCTTCCGGAAAAGCAATCGCCGCTCCGAGATCGTCACAATGGGTGATGCTCACTTGAACCTTCGACGAACCCGGATAAACGGCGACTGGCTGATGAAAAATTCCATGTTCAATTAAAACCCGTTCCGGCTTTTCTTCTCCAATCAGGAACGAAACCGCTCTTTTTCCTGCATATCTCCCGGCGAGATAGCTTTTGATTCTCCGTTCAAACTGAAGGGTGTCAAAATATTCCCTTTCTTTTGCTTGGAGGAATTTCACCGTCTGCATATATGCCATCATCCGACGGGAATAACACAGGCACAGACCGGCCATATAATTTCTATCCATTCCTTTTAAAATTAACTCCGCCGTCCATGTTTCCGGCAAATCACTTGCCATCATGGTTTCAGACTCCCCGCCGGCCTTTTTTCCCCTTTGTCTGCGATCATCATCCCTCCGCTCCTCTCCCATCACCTGTCGGATTTTAATTCGTCAAGCCATAAAAGTGCCTGAAGACACACTTCTCCCCGTTCGTCTGTATGCATACACACTACCATAACCGTTTCGTATGTTCCCCAAGATCCTCCAACGTGCCGAAACAACGATTGAATTCTCTCAGGTGCATAAGGAGGTAAATCCATTTCCTGAAGTAACTTTTAACACTTAAATACTTTCAAATTATTTTCAGATATGATACTATCATACTATTCATAAATCTATTATTTGTCAATCTCTTATGATTATTATGTATAAAGGGCCGGATGGCAAGGGCCCGCTTTATTTCCTAGTCTTGTTCCGTTCCAACGTCGTTTGACTGATTGCCACTTTCCTTGTTCCCAGCTTTATCTTTCCCCGTCTGTGATTTGGTTGAAACTGAAAGTTGCAAATTCCAGTGCAAAAACAATTTCACTCCGGGAGGATTACTGAATGAACTGGTATGCACTTTTTGTAGAAACCGGTCAAGAGGAAACTGTGAAAAAGCTGCTTCACCTGCATTTTGATGAATCTACGCTTTCTGCGTTTGTCCCCAAGAGAAGGGTCCCCGAAAAAAAGCTGGGCAAAATTTATCACGTTCTCAAAAAAATGTTTCCTGGTTATGTGCTCATTAAAACCAAAATGAACGCAGATCTTTTTTACAAAATCAAAAAAATCCCCAAATGTTATCGCATCCTGGGTAACAGAACGCATCATTCAAAAGACGACGAGGCCTATTATTCAACGATTGATGAAGAGGAAATTTCCCCGATCCTGAAGCTGATCGGCAATGATGAAGTCGTCGATTATTCGAAAATTTATGTGGAAAACTCGAGAGTCTTCGTTCAATCAGGGCCGCTGAAGGGGATGGAAGGGATAATCAAAAAAGTGGATAAACGCAAAAAAAGAGCGAAAATCCTCCTGAACTTTATGGGTACCGAAAAAATGATCGATGTGGGGGTCGAAATCATAGCCAAATCGAATTCCTGACGGAAGCCTTGTGATGCCGTTTCCGGTCATTGCCGGACTTAGTTCATTTCAGCCCGAACTTGAACCGGTTTACGCCATCATTGAATTTTTGCCGTACTCACAGTACAAACTCGAATATTGAAGCAACCCAAATTTTTTTCGGCAATTGGATTCCATTGTTTTGATTCTTTGTTATTTCTCCCCAGCAGTCGGCATGGCCCGAATTCAGTCATGGAGAGGGGGTGATTACTTGTCTTTTCAGCCGATTACTTCGCCGGATTCAATTTCGCGGCCCCCACAACATGATGGCCGCACCGAATAAACAAATAACGGCACCAATCCAATCGTAAAGATCGGGTGTTTTCTTGTCGATCACCCAGCCCCATAAAACAGAAAGAACAATAAAAACCCCGCCGTAAGCGGCATACACTCTCCCAAAGGAAGGAAACGACTGCAAAGTGGCCACGACTCCGTACAACGCCAAAACAATCCCGCCAAAAATACCCCAATAAAGAGGTTTGCCCTCTCTCAACCACAGCCAGACCAGATACCCTCCACCGATTTCAAACAAACCAGCCAACAGAAAAAGCAAGATCGCTTGCAACGTGTCTACCCCTTCTGAATCAAAATCGATTTTTGCCAATCAATACACATTGTAACAGAGATTTTAGTTGAATTCCCCACTGATTCTGCCGATAATAGAGATAAGAATGTATGTTTGCATGAAAGGTGAGCCAACGATGAAAAAGATTTTACATCTGGATCTCGATGCGTTTTTCGCCAGCGTGGAACAACTGGATGACCCGGCGTTGCGGGGAAAACCGGTCATTGTCGGCGGCAGGGGAAAACGCGGCGTCGTGGCCACCTGCAGTTATGAAGCACGGGCATATGGAATCCGGTCAGCCATGCCAACCGCCATGGCCCGCAAGCGGTGCCCGGACGGCATTTTTTTGCCGGCGAGATTTGAGCGATACAGAGAAAAATCGGCGGAAGTCCGTCGCATCTATACCGCTTACAGCGACTGTTTTGAAACAGTGGGATTGGATGAAGCTTACCTCGATCTCTCCCATTATGAAAACGCGGTTCCCGTCGCCCGTGAAATCAAGCGGCGGATTCAGGCGGAGACGGGACTCACTTGCAGCATCGGCCTTTCCTACAACAAGTCGATGGCCAAGATTGCCAGTGATTTAAAAAAGCCGGATGCATTTGTGATCATACGGCCGGAGCAAGCATTGGCCATATTAAAGGATCTGCCGGTCGGCGCCCTTAACGGCATCGGAAAAAAATCGCAGGAACGGCTGATGAACATCGGGGTGACGACCATCTCCGATTTTTGGCGTTTGTCCCTGGATGAGGTGGTCCGGATGTTCGGCAGGTTTGGCTATGCTTTGTACGACCGGGCCAGAGGAAAGGATGATCGCGAGATCTCCCCCAACCGCCCACGCAAGTCTCACAGCCGGGAGATCACACTGCCTGAAGATCTGTTCGACAAGGAGGCCATCGCCCGGATCGCCCGGGAACTGTTGACGAAAGTGCAGCTCGATCTCAACGGTTCCGGCATCACCCCGCAAACGCTCACCCTGAAAATCAAGTATGCTGACTTCACCCTGCGTTCCAAACAGCAAACAACGGCCCAGCCTGCCCCCGACTGGTCGGAAATCCTGGAAGAACTGCTCGCGGCATTTGACTACACCCCCGGCGTCCGCTTGGTCGGAGTCGGTTTTTCCAATTTTGTACGGGCATCGGCTGAAACGTACGAACAACTCTCATTGCCTTTAGGTTAAAAATATAAGGCGGATGCAAAAAGACCGATCGTTTTTGCATCCGATCGGTCTGAAACGTCCTATTTCAATAACGTATCCACCGTTTGCATCACGGCGCTGATCATTCCTCCCAAGGTCCCGCCGGCCGCGATTATCCCGCTCATCTCATTCAGCTTCTGATTGAGATGCTCAAGTATGCCTTTCGTGCATTTTCCTGCTTCCACCATTTTTTGCGGACCATATAACGTTGCCAGATACTCAACCTTCTTATCTTCATTTAACTCATCGGTCTTTTCCAGCGTTTCAATCAGTTGCCGCAGTTTCCGCTCTAACACGTCCCATTCATTTCGCTGGTGTTGCAGGTAATTGTTTTGGACAATCGAGTTTTTCCCGCCTTTGTTGATAATCAGTTGTCCATGATTTTGATCAATGTGAATTCCGTCTTTCCCCATCAAAAGTTTCCTCCCGTCAAGAACCGGATTGATTTTGGACCACTTCCACTTTGCTTTGATCCTTGTTGATAATCACTTGTCCCCGGTTTTCATGGATATGAATGATCTGCTGGATAATCTTGTGTTCCCCTTTATTCCATTTTTCAGAACAATGGCTGTTCCGGTTTGCCATCTGACGCAGCAATTGCTCAACCGGTTTTTCGTCTTTTTGTTCATAGACCTTATTTTCTTCCGGAATAAACGACCGCAATTTCCCCGAAGGAAGGTGATTCACCCGGCCAAACTTCTTCCAGTTGGCAAAAACGATAAAGCTATCTTTCGCCCTGGAGACAGCTACGTTTAGCATATTGGGTTTCCGGTCATAAAAAGCATTTCCCTTGGCCGAAGTATCCACCGCCGAAAAAAGGATGATATCCCTTTCTGCTCCCTGCAGGGCATGCAATGTTCCAACCGTAATCCCCTCAATTCCGCATTCACTCAAAAACGCTTTAATCAACGTCGACTGGTATCGGAACGGGGTCACAATCCCCACAATTTCCCCCAGCTCTCTTTTCGAACCAGCCTTCCGATTGGCCCGATCAAGGATCTTTTCTTTGTTCCGTTTCAGCCAGGAAGCAATCGCTTCCGCTTCCATGACGTTAAATTTGCTCGTGCCGTCCGCTTCGGCCTGCCCCTCGATATCGGCATAGCCCATATGCGGCAGGAAATCGTACTTATGTTCATTTGGACGGGCCGCAATCAGGTTGTTATCATAAGCGAGAGAATTGCAAAACCCGATGATCTCCGGCACACAGCGGCGATGTTCGGCCAAAAACATCCCGCCCGCCAGTTCGTTCTTCTGATATTTGCTGCGGCGTTGGGCGATTTTCATCACATTTCCCTTTGCAGCAGTGATTCCCTTCGCTTCCATGTCCTCCAGTTGCGAGAGATCCTTCATCACCTTGAACCCGAGCAAATTCCCGACATCAACGGCGGATGGCAATGAAACCACAGGCTCAATTTGGAGAGTGTCCCCAACCACCAGCGCTTTTCTGGCTAACGCAAACGAAGGGGCCGCAATTTGCGGAGCCACTTGTCCCGCTTCATCGATGATCAAAAGATCGATCACTTCAAACAAGTATTCGGTTTTCCCCTTATTCTTCTCATACGCAAGCGGATCTTTTTGCCACACGCTCATGATTTGCGGCAACATATGTAAGGTTGAGACAAAACAGGGCGCCAGTTTGGCATAGCGATGGTACAATTCGATTCGGCGTTCTTTAGGCGTTGGGCGTTTTTCCCTTATCTGCTCCAGCCGGGGCAGTCCTTCCACCTCTTCCAGCCATCTTGCTTCCCAATAATGAGTCGCCAACAGAAAAGCTTCATAACGCAACGTCCGATCCAACTCACGCAATACAGACCCCAGATCCGGCAAATCGTCTGTTCCAGTTCTGCCAAACGCCCCCAACCACCGATTGAACTCTTTTTTCCCCTCGTTTAACGTATGAAGAAGGGCCTTTGCCTTTTGCAAACAGGCACTCGTCTCTTCCCAGTCTTTTCGCACTTCGTCGTGATAATGAACAATCGACTGCTCGATCGACGAAGTAGAGAAAGAAGAAAACACAAATGGTGCCTTTTCCCTCCATTGCGCAATAAATTCCCGATTACGCCCTTCCCGCTTTTCTTCCACTGAAGTGAAAAGCGAAAGAATCTTCCAGATCAACGGCTCTTTACGCCGGAATGCCCTCCAGGCCTGTTTTAGCGCTTCAGTTTGATCCAGCAAACGGTCTTTCTCTTCCAGCAGCTCTTTCCATTCCTGTTCCCGTTTCTGAAGTGTCTCCAAGGAGCCTTCAAATTCCGCGTGCAACTGTTTCCGTCCGTCTTCCAGCTTCCGGGCCAGCTCCATGCCGTCCAGAATCGCCTGATGGGTTTTCTTCAGCTCCTCATGCAAATGCGCCCTTATTTCTTTGATAGAGTGAGCAGAACGCTTGGCAAATTGCTGATAGCGCTCGATAAACTTATTTTTCAATTCATGAAATTTCCACCGCTCCTCCAGGCCCTCCATGAAATTCTCGCCATTGAACCTTACGATTTGATAGTCATGGCCTTTTTCCTGCAACTTTTTGGCTTTATCCGAGCTGGGAAAATAAATACCATAACTTTTTACGTCCGGAAGCCACCTTCCGCGTAACTTCTTGATCTTCTCCATCCATTCGGAAGAGTGACTTTCCGACAACATCCCCTCTTTGGCAAACGACTCGAGAATATTGGTAACCGCCTGATTGTTGGTCGAAGCGGCCACGATAATCGGAGGCTCTTTCTCCTGAAGCGCGGCTTCCACCCACAAAGAGGCCACCACGTTCTGGATCAGCGTCGTCTTTCCCGTTCCCGGCGGACCATTGACAGCCAAAATCTCTCCGTTTTCAATGGAGAACAAATGGTGTAACGACTCCCGTTGCCCATCCGACAGGGGAAAAACTCCGTTCATCTGTCCCAAATGTTTGTCCGCCCCCGCTTCTGCAGATAACAACGGCACTTTTTCCCGAACTTCCAATGAGAGATATTCCTTCAGCAATACAGGAAGGCGATCTTGCGACAGCAGCTCTTGATACGCACTCTCAATTGCACTGCCCTGCGGTTTTTCCGGGAGCGGGATTACCCGGCCCGTTTCACTGCGCGCATACCCTTTAATCGCGAATGTTCGCATTGTGCTTCCCGTTACTGCTCGAAACATCTCTTCGGCATAGTGCCAGGCTTCTTCCCAATGATCCTGGGCCATATAAGGATGTTTCATCACATAACGATCCATCTTTTCCACCGATCCCACCGCAACCTTGTCTTCCGAAGACGGGGAGAGATATTCGCGGGAAATATAGGGCGGGCGATGGGAAATGGGGAAGAAACGTCCATCCTTGATGCAGGCTGGTATATAAAGGGGCGCAACAGTCTGAAACTTATCCTTCTCATGCATCAGCACAACCGGACAAACATGGTATTCAATCTCTCCTTCCTCCAATTTCCCGGATTTGAGCAAACGCCGGAGGAATTCTTCCGATACAATCCCCCTTTCCATCTCCTGATAGCTCAGATTCACCCCTTCCCCCAATTTGCTGGATAAACCGTCGTCGCGAAAACAGCGAAAATAATAACGCAAGACATCTTGTTCTTTCCCATGGTCTACCCCCTTTAATAAAATATTTTTGTATAATCGACTGTAACTGGTAATTTAATAAATCTTTCCTCATTATAAAATTTATTTAGTGAAATCGAAATATTTTATTTCCCTTCCCGAAAATTTTTCACAAAATCCCTTTCCTCAGGGGTTAACGTTTTTATTCGTAATTTTTCCAATAAGATTGTTTTATGTAAAAAATAATGCTATTCTATTTTTGACTATTATTATTAAAATAAGGTATGTATCCTAATAATCGTCTCCCTCTACATTGGTGACAACGGATTTCCTCAGTATCAATTTCATTGCAGATGAAGGAGGACACCTCTGCCTTATGTTCCTGGTCATCTTTCTACTCTGTCTGCTTTTGCTTTTTGCAATTGTGGGGATCGTATATCCAACACGCCTGCATAAGAAAATCGCGTACAAAAAATTCAGCCTTGGAAAACGGTTGTGGAATGTCGCCCTGGTGTTTCTCTGTTTCATCCTGATCGCCATTCTTTCCCCCACACAGACAAAAGCAGATCAAGACCCTGCCAAAGCTCAGATTGAAGCCGAATTGGAGAGTACGAAACAACAATTGAAAAAAACGAATGAACAACTAAAACAACAGCAACAACAAATTTCTGCATTGCAAAAGAATAAGCAGGATCTAGAAGCGAAACTGAAATCTTGCGAGGAAGAAAAAAAGAAACTGCAAGCGGAAATAACCCAAAAGGAAAACGAAGCAAAAGCATCTGAGGAGAAAAAACAGCAAACTTCCCTGCATAGCTCTTCCGCTTCAGACAATCACCCGACTGCAACGAAGAAAAGTTCTTCCTCAGTCTATTATCCAAACTGTTCCGCTGCGCGTGCAGCAGGGGCCGCACCAATATATGAAGGAGAGCCCGGATACGCAAAAAAACTTGACCGGGACGGAGACGGGATTGCCTGCGAATAGATGAAAAGAAAGAGGGACTTCCACTGATATGGCAGGAAGTCTCCTTTTCATGACCGATCTCGCAACAGAAAGCCATCTTAAATACGATCCCGCTCTCGACTCAATGCTTCTTTTAGGGGGGGAAATGCACCATCAATACAAATCTGTTCGATCAAACCATTAAAACCCGATATCACTTTTGGGAAAAGATCGGAACGTTGGATCCGGATGTGTTGACACATATCGTGAACCCGGCTTTTTTGGGAGGTCCCGCATGGCCTGCGTTGAGACAAGCTTTTGTGAAAATCGAAACTCCTGATACCGTGATTTTGGCCAGTGACGGTTTGTCTGATCCGTTTGATGACATGGAAGAGCCAAACCAGGGATTTTCGCTGGAGTGTTACCTTGAATCGGATGATCCCGCCTTGCGAAAGAATATCGCCGATCTTAAAAAAACATGGCAATTTCAGCTTGTATATGAAGTCGCGCAAAACTTCGCCAACCATGGGGGCGTAAAAGCGTTGTTGGAGGAGTATGGCACTCTTTCGATGGAGTTTTCACATATCGATGTGCCGGAGCCTTTCAGAGATGAGGAAGGGCGCGTGGGCATCCTGCTCGGGCTTGAGTCTGAGCAAATCCCGACCAGTATAACGGGACCGGCCGGTGACATTCGCTTGGTAAGCATCAAAATACTCACGTCACAAGAACTGCAATACATTTTGGAAAAGGGTGCCGTCGGGAGAAAAAGATTGGCTCAGTTATTCCGGGAACAAGGCTCCCATCATCTGTCCTCTCTTGATCGGAATTCCGTCGTCTGAGAAGCGACCGGCTTCCTTCAGGGAAATGAAAGATCTTCTCGACACAAAAGGAAATATATAGTACAATACCGCCTAAAACATTACTGAGCCATTATTCATCCCTCCGGTACATAAATGAATCTTGAAGGAGTCACGTTACATGCACGCAGTCACAGAAACACATCCATCCAGAGAAAAACTGGGAAGGCTTTTAATCTCCTGTTCCGACCGCCCCGGCATCATTGCTGCCGTATCACGTTTTTTACATGAACAAGGGGCCAATATTGTCGATTCGCATCAATACACCACTGATCCCGAAGGCGGGTTCTTTTTCATGCGTGTCGAGTTCCAGTTGCCGAATTTGACACGGCAAATCGAAACCTTGCGCGAACGATTTTCGCCAATTGCCAATTCGTTTGACATGAACTGGCGAATCACCCCTGCCGCCAAAAAACAAAAAATGGCCGTGTTCGTTTCCAAAGAAGATCACTGTTTGCGCGAAATCCTCTGGCGCTGGAGCATCGGCGAATTATACGCGGACATTGCCA
This sequence comes from Thermoactinomyces sp. CICC 10523, assembly GCF_016055105.1. NCBI lineage: Bacteria > Bacillati > Bacillota > Bacilli > Caryophanales > Thermoactinomycetaceae > Thermoactinomyces > Thermoactinomyces sp. CICC 10523. The sequence continues at coordinate 135,824 of NZ_JAECVX010000008.1, read as the reverse complement.
TGGTGATCAGCAATCACCCGAACATGGAAGCGATTGTCGCACCGTTCGGAATCCCGTATTACCATGTCCCGTTCAGCAAAGAAAACCGTGACCATGCCACCCGCATTCATCTGGAACTGTTGGAAAAAGGGCGAATCGACACCATTGTTCTCGCCCGTTATATGCAGATCATTCCCCCGGACATCATCGACCGCTACCAAAATCAAATCATTAACATCCATCACTCTTTCCTCCCCGCTTTTGCAGGAGGGAAGCCGTATCACCAGGCTTATGACCGGGGAGTTAAAATCATCGGAGCCACCGCTCATTATGTCACGGAGGAACTGGATCAAGGCCCCATCATCGAACAGGATGTACAGCGGGTTGACCATCGACATCAAGTTGAAGATTTAAAACGAATCGGCAGAGACGTGGAACGAATGGTACTGGCCCGGGCAGTGCAATGGCATTTAAATGATCAAGTCCTGGTGCACGGAAACAAAACCATCGTGTTTCGTTAGCACCGGATTGAGTGGGCTTCGGCTCACTTTTTTTGTGACAACGGAAAAAGGTTGCCTCCTTAAGGATAGTCTGCATTTTATCGGCAAATTCAGGAAGAAAGCTCCGTTGAATTTGGCTGAATTTTTTCAGCGGTTATTACCGAATCACTACAGATGAAGGGAGGGGTATAAAATGAATATTGATTGGAGTATATTCAGAAACATTAATTTTCTGTTTTATTTAAGTTCCATTTGGGTGTCCTCACTCAGTGGGGCCATTTTTACTATCTTGTTGACGTGGATGCTCGTTGAATCCACTGGATCTTCCGCGGTGGTGGGTACCTATCTCTTTTTGTTGGGTATGTCCAAATTGATATTCATCCTGTTCAGTGGTGTGATTGTCGACCGATTCAAGGCCAAGAACTTGTTGATCGCGTCGGATTGGATCAGAGGGGGAATCATGTTTCTCTTCATTCTGATTAGACTTCAAGGTTCTCCCCCCCTTTGGGTATTTTACATAATGGGTATTGTCTTCGGCATGGTGGATGCCCTTTCAGAACCGGCCGCCATTACTTGCCGGATTCAGATCGTAGAAAAAAAATACTACAGTCAATCTCTTAGCGTTCTGACCATTGCAACACAAATATCCGCTGTGATAGGTCCCGCCATTGGCGCATGGTTTGTCAAATTCACAGGAGGTGTTTCGGCTATTGCATTAAACGGAGTTGCTTTTATTATATCCGGGCTTCTGTTGATGGGGACAAGGTTTCGGGAGGTACAGGAGAAAGACAAAGAACCGAAAGAAAAACTATGGTCTAGTTTTGTAGAAGGAATTCGATACTTTATAACGACTCCCATTATTTTTACCATGGCGGTTTTTGCGCTTTTTGCCAATGCCGCCGTGAGTACAATCAATGTTAGCATTCCTTTTCTCGCGAAGAATTTGGGTTTTGGTGTGTTAGGGTTCGGATGGATGACTACGGCGATCAGTATTGGTGGCTTTATTGGCGCGTTGCTCTTTTCCGTCATCATGATTACCAATCCCCGACCGGTTATGACGTTGTACACCTGTTTTTTTCAAGGAGTAATTTTACTTTTGGTAAGTTTTGTGGATCGTTTTTGGCTTGTGATCTTTCTCTTTATGCTGATCGGTTTCCAGGAAACAGCGGTTAACGTGATTGCGCCGAGCGTCAACCATTCAATTATTCCCAGAAAAATGTTTGGACGCGTTTTAAGCGTGATGATATTGGTAATGACCGGTTCTCAGCCTATTTCTCAAGCTTTGGCAGGTTGGGCAATGAAATGGACCGGACCGCAATCAATCTTTTTGTATGCAGGTTTGCTGGAAATGATCTCGGCAGTTATTGTGTTTCTGTTTCCCTTTGTCCGTCGTTTTCAGGTTAACAAGAAGGAAAGTACAGAGATGGAAACCGTGTGATGAATGGGGTAAATAAAAATGGACTGGAGCAAATCTTCTTTCATTTTTCTACTCGCCGGCTGCGTAATATGGGTTGGGAATCTATATAATGTGTGGCAGATGACGTTGTTGGGAGGGGCGATATTCGCTGTTTTTTATCCCATCCGTAAAACGCTTTTTCATGCTTTCATCACAGGTTTCATTATTTGGGAAGTACAACTATTTGTAATGTATAAATGGCATTTGTTATTAGTTTTTCCAAGGTATTGAGCCAACTATTTCACTTAGGGAATTATGGATCGTTGTTGATTTTGGCTACGACCGCTGTAAGTGCATGTAAACTTTTGCATGTACAGTCGTTCCCCGGTTTTACAGATAAAGAAATCAACCGCCGGAATGAAAAGGCTCTCTCGCACTTCGGATTGGGGATACCTTCACCGAATATGCGGGAGAGCGAATTATGCACCGGCTGTAACATGTGCAAATGGCTATTTTGCATCAATCTCGTTTTTCTTGCCAAAGTGCAGTTGTTCACCGGTAAGAGACCACCCGGTTTTTAACCCGAGAATAAACCAGCCGAGTACCAGCACACCAATCGTAAATACGGTGTCCCCGATTATCCGAAGCCATACGAACTTGTGAATGATGCCCCGTGACATGAATTCGGCCGAACGGGCATACCAGGTGCCGTGTTCCACGCTTGCCAATGTCTGCATCAAGCCGATCGGGATCAGACTCAGCAGAACCATCAATGCCAGCCCGATATTGATCGCCCAGAACGAGAAAGCGAGAGCCTTTGTTTTCCACACGCGTTGTTTGGTCAATCCCCGCAAACAAAACAGCATAAGCCCTATTCCCAACATGCCGTACACCCCGAACAGTGCCGTATGTCCGTGCACGGGTGTGGTGTTGAGTCCTTGCATAAAGTAAAGCGCAATCGGAGGATTGATAAAAAATCCGAATAATCCGGCGCCCACAAGGTTCCAAAAAGCAACGGCCACAAAGTAGTAAATCGGCCACTTGTATGCCGTTACCCAGGGACGGGCACGGGAAAGGGTCAAATTCTCATATGCCTCAAAACCAATCAATACCAACGGAACTACCTCAAGTGCACTGAAAGTGGCCCCGAAAGCCAAAACTCCGATAGGCGTTCCGCTGAAATATAAATGGTGGAACGTGCCGATGATTCCACCGAATAAAAAGATAATCGTCGAAAAAAGAACGGAAGCGGTGGCCGTTGAGACTCGCAACAATCCCATACGTGTGAACAGAAAGGCGATCACCACAGTTGCAAATACTTCAAAAAACCCTTCTACCCACAGATGCACCACCCACCAACGCCAGTACTCGGCAATTGCCAAATGAGTATGCTGTCCCCACATCAGTGCCGGAACATAAAACACAGGAATCGCGGTGGAGGCAATCAAAAACAGAATGAGCAGATGCCTGTCGTCTTTTTTCTTTCTCAGCGCAGGCCAAATCCCGCGTGCCATCAGGAACAACCAGAGGAAAAGTCCGACGGCCAGGAACAATTGCCAGAATCGTCCGAGGTCTGTATATTCATACCCCTGATGTCCAAACCAGAAGTTTGTATTCAATCCAAGACGTTGCCGTATTGCAAACCACTGTCCGACCATTGAACCGACAACAATAATCAACAAACTTACAAAAAGAAAGTTTACAAAAAAACGTTGGTATTTTGGTTCACGACCGGAGACTGCCGGAGCCACAAACAATCCGGTTGCAATCCAAGCAGTTGCAATCCAAAAAATCGCCAATTGGGTGTGCCACGTACGCGTTAAGGAGTAAGGGATCCATTTTGCAATCGGAATTCCGTAGAAACCCGCTCCTTCCACCTGATAATGGGCAGTGATCGCTCCAAGGCCAACCTGAACGACCATCAAAACAGCGACCAACCAAAAATACTTGACTATTGATTTCATCGAAGGAGTCGGCGACAAGGCGAGCAATGGGTCCTTTTCAGGAAAGGTCTCTTCCAATTCGACGTGTTTTTGTTTGGCATAATACCAAGCCAGTGCGCCTATGCCGGCCAGCAGCAGAACAAAGCTGACCACAGACCAGATCACCATCGATCCGGTTGCCACATTCCCGATTAAAGGTTCATGGGGCCAGTTATTCGTGTAAGTAATGTTGCTGCCCGGACGATTGGTTGCACAAGCCCAAGCCGCCCAGAAGAAAAAGGCGTTAAGGGCTTTCATCCGCTGTGGATCTTTGATTGTTCCGCGGGGTATGGCGTAGTCGTCACGCAAATGATCCAGTTTTGGATCGTTGCCAAATAAGGCAGTGTAATGTTTGCTCGTGGCTGCAATTGCCTGCGCCCGTATGGGGGAGATCACCAAGTCTCCAGTGTTCGGATGATAAGTGTTGGTTCTCATTTCTTTTTTCAATCTGGTCCTGAGCATCGCTCTTTTTTCATCATCCAGCGCGTTGTAGGCTTTTCCATATTGATTCAACGCATATCTGTTGAGAATCCACATGGATTCCCGATGCAACCAGTCAGCAGTCCAGTCCGGCGCCACATATGCTCCATGCCCCCAGACTGTTCCAACTTCCTGTCCGCCCATAGACTGCCAAACGTTTTGACCGTCCTTAATCTCTTTTTCAGTAAACAGCACGTTACCAGCACTGGTCATCACTCGTTTGGGAATAGGAGGCATTGTATGATAAATCTCTCCACCGTAATACCCGAGAATGGCGAATGAAATGATGAATACAAGTGCCAAACTTACCCAAAGCCTGGTAAGATTCATTAATTACACCTCCATCAACCTGCAGTTGACAACTTGGATATTCGTGAATATTTTTCGCAGCGATATCGCTCACTATTCAAAATTTGCCTCATTCCATCAGGCAAATGCATTTGCTCCCGCTTATCGCACAATCACAGTTTGTCATAAAAGAAGGGATAAGAAGGAGAACATTTCACATGATGATTAAACGGAAACGGGCATACGCTTATCCAAAGCCGATGATTTTCGTGATGAACTGCGAAGACCAGTCGTAGATGTCAGAATTTTCTGTTATATTATGATGGAACAAGGATAAGTCTGGATAATTCATCTACGCCCGCAGAAAATAAAAACTCCAAACGAAGCATAATCTATCAATGCATCTTTTGTTCCTAAATAGAAAAAGCCATCCTTGTGGACGGCTCATGAAGCAGGCTTTCAGGGGATCAATTATGGATCGTCACATATTCATGTGAGTTTAATTATTTTATATTCCATATATTACTCATAGGTAATTGTGTCATACTCATTTATACTTTCCATATCGTCCAGTTCATCCTTACTTAATGCGAGCTCTGGGTTAATAACAAGATCGCTATTAATATCTCCCTGATTATTACTAAAATCACCAATCAGAACATTATTTCCAATACTTCCATAATACAAAAAACCCTTGGTTTCCCAAGGGCTTCTCTTTGGTGCTGGAGACAGGACTCGAACCTGCGACCCCTTCATTACGAGTGAAGTGCTCTACCAACTGAGCTACACCAGCATGTTGCTTATGGATTTTGGTGGAGGCGAGCGGAGTCGAACCGCTGTCCGAAGACATCGCCACGCCAGCTTCTCCGAGCGCAGTCACTGTATTGAAGATTCGCCTTTAAAACTGCCCAGTGACAGGCGCTTTTAAAGACTAGCCGCTTGAAATTCGCCTTCCGATCAGCGGCCGATCGGTCAGCTAGCCTGCTGGATTATGAGACCCGGCAGCTCCACACAGGCGATGGAGAAGCGAGTCCTGGCTGGTTAATTAAGCAGCCAGAGCGTAGTTTTCTTGTTTGCCAGTTACATTTGGCTTCCGCGTGTTTAACGAGAAACGCAGCCCCTCGGCTCGCTACTGACGCTCGAACTATCCCCGTCGAATCCCAAGAACGCCCCCGAGATTCAACTTTTCGAACAAAGTGACCGATGATGTCGATCACAGTTTTAGATTATAGCATCATGTAGAAAAACATGCAAGGGTATTTTTTATTTTTTTAACGGAAATTTTGCTCCTTCAGCTTGCGGCGGATCATGCGCTCCGCATCGCGTTTGGCCTCAGTTGCCCGCTTGTCATAGAGCTTCTTGCCTCGTCCGAGACCGAGCTGGACTTTGGCAAAACCGTTGCGCAAGTGAATGTCGAGCGGGATGAGGGTCAGTCCCTTAATTTTGGTTTGGCCTAGAAGCTTGTCAATCTCCTTTCGGTGCATAAGCAACTTGCGGGTGCGGGTGGGATCGACATTAAAGCGGTTGCCCTGCTCAAACGGGCTGATATGCATACCGATGATGAAGAGCTCTCCTTGATCAATCCGCGCGTAACTGTCTTTCAAGTTGACGCGTCCCTGGCGAATCGACTTGATTTCAGTTCCGGTGAGAACGATTCCCGCTTCAAAGGTCTCTTCGATGTGGTAATCATGGTATGCTTTTTTGTTCTTGGCAATCACCTTGGTCCCTTTGTTTCCCATCGTTTCCACCTCAAACCCTGAAATCGCAGTAGATTCTATTATACCAAGGAAAGTCGAAGCGAATCAATGGGATTTTTCAGTACCATCCGGTCTGAAGGGAGGTTCCCGTATCAAAAAGACAAGGGAACCCCCTTAAGGCCGGGACTACTTCTTCTTTTTTTTCTTCTTTTTCTTTTTTCCTTTTTTTCCCGGCTTCTGCTGTTTGATGAAGTCGGATGGGTCGACGGCATAAGTTTTTCCCTTTTTTCCTTTTTTCACTTTCATTTCGCTTTCGGCTGCCCTTTTTCGTCCCTTGCTTTTCGCTTTCTTTTTCTTCCCTTTTTTGAGCGGAGCCCGTTCGTCGGAGTAATGCTCCAAAAGTTCAAAATCGATTTTGCGCTCATCGACATTGACGCCGCTCACTTTGATCCTGACGCGATCCCCGATGCGCAGAAGGCGTCCGCTACGCTCGCCGATCAGGGAATAGGTGGATTCATCGTAATGATAGTAATCGTCGGTCAGGAAGCTGATATGAACCAGCCCTTCAATCGTATTGGGCAATTCGACAAAGATGCCGAACGAGGTGACACTGCTGATGATGCCGTCATATTCTTTCCCGATCTTGTCCATCATGTATTCGGCCATTTTCAGGTCCTGCGTTTCCCGTTCCGCATCGACAGCAATCCGTTCACGGATGGACGATTGCTGGGCGGCGTCCGGCAGATACTCATTCAATTGGTCAATCCTCTCCGCCGTCAGGAAACCATTAGCCAACACTTCCCGGATGACGCGGTGAATCAGCAGATCGGGATAGCGGCGGATCGGGGAGGTAAAATGCGAATAAAACGGTGCCGCCAATCCAAAATGGCCGATATTTTCCGCGGAGTATTTGGCTTGTTTCATTGAACGGAGCATCACCGTGCTGATCACATGTTCTTCCGGTTTCCCCTGCACTTTTTCCAGCAACGCTTGCAATGCATGGGGTTTGACCTGATCGGGCTTGCCTTTGACGGAATAACCGAAGCTGGTGATAAACTCATAAAACGCTCTCAGCTTTTCGGCATCCGGATTTTCGTGAATGCGGTAGACAAAGGGAACACCCAGGTTGAAAAAGTGCTCGGCGACCGTTTCATTGGCGGCCAGCATGAACTCTTCGATCAGTTGTTCAGCGATGGTACGCGGGCGCTTCACGACATCCACCGGTTTTCCCTTTTCATCGACAATCACTTTGGCTTCGGCAAAGTTAAAGTCGATCGCCCCCCGCCTCATCCGTTTGCGGCGCAGGGTCATCGCCAAATCGGCCATCAGCCTGAAATCGTCAACGAGCGGTTGGTAGCGGGCGATCAGTTCTGGGTCTTCATCCACCACGATTTTTTTCACGTCGGAATAAGTCATCCGCTCGCGGGTACGGATCACACTTGGATAGATCTCGTAATTGACAACATTTCCTTCGCTGTCCAATTCCATATCGCAGGTCATGGTCAGACGGTCTACCTGCGGATTCAGGGAGCAGATTCCGTTGGACAGCCGCTTGGGAAGCATCGGAATCACGCGGTCAACGAGGTACACGCTGCATCCGCGCTCATAAGCTTCCCGGTCGAGAGCCGACCCTTCTTTTACATAGTAGCTTACATCGGCAATATGAACGCCCAGCCTAACATTGCCGTTTTCCAAACGTTCGACGGAAACGGCATCATCGAGGTCCTTGGCATCTTCGCCATCAATGGTCACCATCGGGCGTTCGCGCAAATCTCTTCTGCCCTTGATTTCTTCTTCACTGATCGTCTCCGGGATCGCCTCGGCTTCTTTCAGTACGGCCTCGGGAAACGCCTCCGGCAAACCGTGCTTGCGAATAATCGAGAGGATATCGACGCCGGGGTCGTTTTTATGACCCAAGATCTCGATAATCTCCCCTTCGGCACTGTGACGTCCCGTGATTTGATGGAGTTTGACCACGACTTTTTGCCCGTCACGCGCATTCATCTGAAATTCCGGCGCGATGAAAATATCGGTGGCGATGCGTTTGTTGTCCGGAATGACAAACCCAAAATGGGAGGACAAACGGGTAAAGGTACCGACGATTTTGTCGAGCTTCCGCTTGAGGATGCGCACGATTTCCCCTTCCGGGCGGCGGTCGCCCGATTTGCCTTTATGAATCCGCGCGAGGACGAGGTCTCCGTCCATCGCTCCGTTCATGTCGTTCAAATGGATGTAGATATCGCGCCTGCCAGGCTGATCAGGAATCACGAACCCAAATCCTTTGGTGCTACCCTGCAAGGTTCCCCGCACCAGATTAAAGCGTTCCGGCACCCCGTAGCGACTGGCTCTCGTTTTGACGATGTCGCCGTCCTCTTCCATTTTGTCGAGCAACGCAGTAAAACTTTCCCTATCTTCCTCGCCGATCTGAAAAGAGGCGATCAATTCCTCCAGCGTAAGTGGTTTATATGCTTTTTCCAACATGAATTGCCGAATCTCATGTTCTGTGATCATGTACAAATCTGTCATCAGGAACGGCTCCCGGTAACAGAGTTTTTCACCTCTCTTTTTTAGGATCCGATGAGGAAACGCGTCCGATAAATTCCTCAATCTCCTGGAACAATTCTTTCCTTTCTTTGTCAACGGTAATGATGTGCGTCGAATTTTCATACCAGGAAAGTTTTTTCTCTTTTGAGGCGATTTGCGAAAAAATATATTCCGCGCTTTTTTCCAATACCAGCTCATCTTTGGCGGCTTGCACGACCAGTGCCGGTGCCGATACCCTTGGCAGCCTGCTTCGCATTTCCCGAATGAGGCGCACCAGCTCGCCCACACATTTGACCGGGGTTTTATCTATCGGCACGACATGGGCGGCGATTTCGGGGTCGCGTTTTTCCGATTTTCGGGTAAAGCGGATAAAATACTGCAGCACGTTGGCCAAGAGCGCACGACGGTCGCGAATCCAAACCGGAGCGCACATCGAGATCACACCATCGACCTTTTTTTCGGCCGCCAGCATCAGTGAAAGACATCCTCCCATCGACAGACCCGCCACAAAAATCCGGTCCAAATCCTCTTCCCGCATTCTCTCATACGCATCCAAAGCGCTTTGCCACCAATCCTTCCATCCCGTTTTCTCCATTGTTTCCCCATCAACCCCGTGCCCGGCGAGGAGAGGAGCATAAACGGTAAACCCTCGCTCCTTCAAATAGTAACCCATGGGACGAAGTTCGGAAGGAGAGCCGGTAAAACCATGTATTAACAGAATGCCCACTTTTCCACCCGAATAAAAAAAAGGATCGGGGGTGCGCTGTACGATTTTCATCTGCTATCCTCCATCCGACGCAAAGTTTTCCGCCATTTTCACGATAGCACAAAGAATCGGAAAGGAAAACAGTCCCATCGAAGACCGGTTTCTTTTTCGCGGACACGTCCCCCTCTGATCCGTGAAGTGTCCCCGCAACAATCATTTCTCCTCGTCATGATGAACCCCCGGCGGGATCACCGGGGTTTAATGGCAGAGGTTGATTTTTGAAGAGGATGCGTTTACCACCAAGAGCTGCATTGCTCCCCTCCACCCGGAGGAACGACACATACGCGGAATCGACGGTTAGGATCACTGGAAGCGGGGTATGCCCAAGTGGTAATGGTTGACGAACCGGAATATATATAATCACCGGCACGATCAAAGCCAATCAGGTTAAAAGAAAAAAGACGGCCTTGTGTCGTCTTCTTTATTTGGGTTTCCCATTCTTGTGTTCCTCCCTCAAACACGCCAACGACAACCTCAACGCCATGTTCTCGAAAATGCTGGATGCCTTTTCTGCTAACCTTCGGATAGATCAACGATACCAACAAGAACTTTGGCCATTCCTGCGTCCGTTAATGCTTCGCAACATGCCGCATTCGAACTCCATCTGAGCATGGGTTCCCGCGTGCAGTATAGACTGTTGCCCCTTTCGTTTTAACACCAGCCTGGAACATTCGCTTACGCAGCAGGCCGAGTGAGACGTGTACCCACGAACAACGGTCACTCCGTTTTTGACGATGATTACTCCGGCTAGCGGCTTGTTTCCATCTTGCCTTGTACCCTCGTCTGTCACAGTGATAAGTTGCCCCCTGGAACCACATACTTGTTGACTTTGACATTAATGTCAAGGTTTATAATCACATTACAACACTTGAATGAAAGGAGGTTATTAATCTGCTTTGCGTATTGGTGAACTCGCTCGACTAACAGGAGTAAGTCCACGTGTATTACGGTATTACGAAAAAAAGAAGCTAATTACACCGACACGATTGATTAATGGTTATCGGGAATACAACTCCATAGCTATTAAACAAGTCAAAATGATTCAATTTTACTTAAGTCTAGGTTTTACCACAGACCAAATATCCAATTTTTTGAATTGTGTTCTCGAAAATAATGAAGCTGTTTGCCAAGAAGTTTTGTCTACGTACGAAATGAAAATAAAAGAATTAGATGATTATATAAAAATTCTATCCGAAATCAAATCAAATTTGGAAGAACGGGTACGTGCGATCAAATTGGAAAAAAAGACAGCTAAACACAAAGGAAATGAATCATATGACGGTAGTTAATATTGCATTACGATCATTTCATGTCTATTCCCCAATTAACGTGTCATTCATATTTGATTGATACTTTTTTCTGGTGACGTGATGTACAAAACTTTTTTTGTCTTTACGGAGGAAAGGAGCCAAGAGCGATGATCATCGACAGCCATAGTCATGTGATGTTACCAGTTGAAAAACAAATTGAGTTAATGAATGAAGCAGGGATAGATAAGACAATCCTTTTTTATACTTCAATTCACCCCGAGCGAGCAACGGATTTTCAGTCGTATGAAAAAGAAATGAGAAAACTGTTTAAAATTTTAGGAGGACATGTAAATGATGCCAAAAGAAGGGAAAAAGGAATTGAAGAACAGCTGCAATCTATTCGTCTATATCCCGATCGTTTTTTAGGCTTTGGTTCTGTACCAAATGGGTTAAATGACGAAAAGACAGCTGAGTGGGTCGAAAAACAAGTGATCGGTAATGGGTTTAAGGGGCTCGGAGAGTTTACGCTTGCTCCTGGGCAGATAAATACTTTGGAACCAGTTTTTAAAAGCTCTTGCGAGTTTGGATATCTTCCCATCTGGGTGCATACATTACATCCCCTTGGTTTAAGCGATATTAAAGAGCTGGCAGAATTGGCAAAGAAGTATGCAAAGGTTCCCGTAATCTTCGGGCATTTAGGCGGTCTAAACTGGTTAGACACGATCAAAATTACAAAAGAAATTTCTAATGCGTATCTTGATGTTTCTGCTTTTTATACTACAGTTGCATTATCTTTAGCAATGTTAGAGTTACCTGAGCGTACTTTGTTTAGTTCTGATAGTCCTTATGGCGATCCCTTGTTGGTAAGAATGGCAGTAGAACGACATTCAAATGATCCGTACACACGCAAATGTGTATTAGGTGATAATATTGCGAAATTGTTAAACTTATAACTAAATAAAACAGGGCATATAAATGTGTCGGATCAATCTGTGAATCGCACTCTACGAGCCTCTCAGCCCCCTGTTTCAAGCCATATAAAAGATGCTACCCGAATCGGGTAGCTTTATTTGTTCCTGGGTAAACAGGATCTGGTTGGCCCCCGAAAAGGTGATGTCAGACTGCTGTAGGGCGAGTAACCAAAATAGTGGCCAATGATTTAGAAAGGATTCATTCCTGCTTGATGAAGACAACCACCTCCAACTTTTCCATGGAATCTCATTTGTCAAGGAGAATGCGATTGGCAAGGGTATTCTGGTGATTTACAAGAAAAACAGGACATGCCCGCAACACCATCCTACGTGATCTTCGAGGAAGCCATATCCGTCGTAATTGCTCCAAGTGAGCCAAGATGGATTTGCGAGCTACGACGGGATGCGATATGAGATTCTTTGGTCCAAGAAGCCATCGTCTGTGAAGTCCGGGGAAAACGAATGCATCTTCGGCGAGGACGATTGCCAAGTCCGAAACCGCGCTCCTTGGGTGGAGATGTTGATGATGCCTCCGCTATTTTTTTCGACCATTTTTGGAAATACTGTTTGAGTTACACAATAGGCCCCCAATACATTGCGGAGGTTAAAGTCGCTTACGCGGCTTTCCCGAAAGTACGGGTGGAATGAGCGCTAAATGCGAAAAAGCACTGTTGACTTAAACCAAGGTTTAAGTCGTACGATAGTCATGTCGACAAGAAATACTGGATTTGGAGGCCTCCACTATGAAATACTATACCATTGGCGAAGCTGCAGCCATGTACAATATACCGGAATCCACCTTGCGCTTTTATGAAAAAAAAGGTCTTCTTCCGTTTGTCGAACGGGACGAGGCGGGCAGAAGATTATTTTCGGAACGTCAATTGGCGTTGCTGCAAATCATAACTTGCCTTAAGAACACCAACATGCCCATCAATCAGATTAAGCAGTACATGGACTGGGTTGTTGAAGGAAATTCAACCATAGAGAAACGGCTCGACATGCTGTTGAAGCATAAGCGAAACGTGCTGGATGAAATAGCATTAATGCAGGAATACCTGAAGGGGATAGAGGAGAAAATCGAACGTTATCAAAAACAACTTCGTGGAGGAGAAAACCTATGAAGCTTACAGGAAATACAATCTTGATTACTGGCGGCGGCTCCGGGATCGGGCTGGCCTTTGCAGAGAAATTCGTGCAAAACGGAAATACCGTCATCGTTATCGGCCGGCGGGAAAATGTTCTTGAACAAGCCCGGAAACAAGTCCCCGGCTTAATCACCCGGGTTTGCGACTTGGAGCAAGAAAGCGAGCGTCTGGCCTTGTTCGATTGGGTGACAGCAAACTATCCCGACGTGAACGTGCTGATTAATAATGCCGGGATTCAACTGCTATACAGAACAGCTGTACCAAGCCAACAAAGACTCTATTGAGTAATGGGGATGGAGCGTAAAAAGAAGAAGCTGATTCGTAATGAAGCGGCTTCTTTGCGTTCATTTTAATGCTCTTCTTTCCGCCCCTCAGACACAATCAACCCGACCACGCGGGCGGTCGCTTCTCGCAAAGAATCGATATCTTCCACACTGCCCGTACGCGGCAATCCGTATCGGACAGGAACCCGTCTCCAACCACAGAAAGACCACGAATTCCAGATGGATCTGAACTTGTCCAAACCTACTGAATCCGAAATAGAGACTCCAAATAGATCCTTTCAGGAGAAATATTCTGATGTGGCGACTGATTCTTTGAGCTGTTTCTCTTCAAAGCGACAACTCCCACGTCTCCCCCACCAGATCCGGACCAAAGTTGTGGTGTTTTTCTTCCTTTACAAGTTTGAAGCCGTGCTTCCGGTAAATATGCCGGGCCTCTTTAAGCACGTCGTTCGTCCAAAGAACCAGTTTCTTGTAGCCGCATCTCCGGGAGAAACGAATGCATTCTTCGACGAGGCGGTTGCCAAGTCCGAAACCGCGCGCCTTGGGTTCGACCAAAAGAAGCCGAAGTCTGGCAACGGTATCGCTGTCTTTCATGACAAAAACACAGCCGACATTCTCCCCGTTCATCTCGGCAATCCAACAGCGCTCCCTGGACGGATTATGGCGATGCATGTAATCGGATACAATCTGTGCGACCAATGCTTCAAAGCGCTCATTCCACCCGTATTCCCGTGCGTAAAGAACACCGTGACGATGGACGACCCAGCCCATGTCACCAGGTTCGGGAAAACGCAGGAAAAAGGGTTCGGAGAACTTGAAACCCTGGCCCCGGGTCAGCACGTCTTCGATCGTCTTCATGGCCTCCAGAAGGCGCTCTTGATCCCCTTCAGAGAGGCTGCCAAGCATTTCGGCCACTTCCTCTCGGGAACGGCGATCAAGCATCATGAATACCTGCCTTCCCTCGGAAGTCAGGGAAAGCAGCCTCTGCCGGGCATCGATTTCCGAACGGACTTTTTCGATCAGCCCTTTTTCCTCAAACCGGGACAAGATGCGGCTGAGATAACCCGGATCCAGCCCAGTTTCCCGGGACAGATCCGAAGCGGTCAAATGGTCGTGATGCGCAAGTTCAAACAGGATACGAACTTCGGTCAGGGAAAAGGGACTGTGCAACAATCCCTCGCGCAATACTCCGATATGCCGGGTAAAAAATCGGTTGAAATGCCGGACAGCACTGATTTTCGCCTCCAGATTTTTCATCTTTGTTTCGCCCCCTTTTCAATGCCATTATCAACTATATATTTGCTTTAGTCAAGTTTTTGTCCACAAAGCAGAATTGCAGCAGTCAGAAAATAATCCTTCTCAGCGATCCGGTTGAAACGGGAATTTATCGTTTACCGAAAAAAATAAAAACAGGAAGATGGCTTTACATACCATCTTCCAGCAACTGAAATCATTTCAAAAGCATTGTCCAATTTGTAATTGAAAAACCGAGACATGAGCCTCAGCTTCCATAAAAAAGCCCCACAGGACAACATCTCGAATACTCTTCTTAGACCTTAGTTCTCATTTTTAATATTAATCAGTTCCGCCTGAATGATATAGCGATCGGGTGCACTGCCTATGTAGTCGAAAGGATAACAGGTGGTAAGTGAAAGAACCGGACGGGAATAAGGTACAATCACTGTACGACTCCCCACGAGAAAACCGAATAGAGCAACCTGTAAAAAATATATATTTTAATTACCGTTTTATATGACTTTTTTATGAGCAAACCTTTACGAATTTGTGTACTGAAAATTTAGTCATTTACTTGAACGATGAATCGATGTTATAGATTTCAAACCTTATTTCATTTATAAATTTAATATCACATAAATAAATTACATAGCAGGGGGTTTTTTAAGTGAGAAAATGGACGAAAGTAATACCAGCCTTGGCAGTTACAGCTGCATTGGCTTTTCCGATGACCACCTTTGCGCATTCCGGTAATCAACCTGAAGTAGATGCCAAATACCACCTGTTACCGAAGGTGGAAGTAACCGATTCCACCATTGATATTTGGACAAGCATTTTTGGTGCGAGCACCGTTGACAGCGGGGAATGGCAAATCATTCCGGTCGGTCCGAACAAAGCTGGTAAACCCGCCCATCTCAATCAATCGACCAAAGCCCAATTCCACGCGCATTTTGAAGGATTAAAACCCAGTGTGGAATACTGTTTCAACATTCACTTTACCGGAAAGCTGGATGGAGATAAAGTAAATACCGCCCTGATGTTGAAAGGCAAAAAAGGAAATCTCTTCTGTGTGAAAACGGATGATGGAAAACCTGGCCATGACAATCCCGGTGACCACAACGGCGGAGGAACCAATCCCGGGGATGATAACGGCGGTGGCACTGCACCGGGAGATAACGGAAACAATGGCGGAAATAACGGTGGAACCACCCAGCCTGGCAATGGCGGAAACAACGGGGGAAATAACGGCGGAACCACCCAACCAAGTAACGACGGAAACAACGGAGGAAATAACGGTGGAAACAGCGGCAACACCGGAAATCAACCCTCGAACGGTCAAGGGGGAAAACTGCCAAAAACAGCCACTTCCTATGCCAATAACATCGGACTTGGGGCAACACTCTTGGCAGCCGGATTGGGTATGCTGATTCATCGTCGCCGTCAAACCGTTTAATTGATAAAAAAAGCGTCCTTTGACGGGACGCTTTTTTAATGAATTGCATTCGTTCGTGTGCAACTGACCGTTAACAACCCCGCACTGCAACGCCCTTCCAAGACAAAATAAAAAAGCCACCCAGTAAACCTGAGTGGCTTGATCGCCTGGCAACGACCTACTCTCCCAGGGGTGAACCCCAAGTACCATCGGCGCTGGAGGGCTTAACTTCCGTGTTCGGGATGGGAACGGGTGGATCCCCTCCGCTATCATCACCAGACAAGTAGTATATTATCATGGTTTTATATTCATTTCAAGAGGTTTTTCCAAAAAAATTCCCGGCAAAAAGTGAACAGCCGACAGAGCGATCGGCTGCATTTTTCGCCTATTTTACAAAGTAACCGACAACAAGGGCCATCACCATGAACACGATCGCGAAGACAGTGGTCAGTCTGATCAGCAACGCATCAAAACCACGCGCTTTCGCTTTGCCCATCAAGTGTTCGGCACCCCCGGCAATGGCTCCGGACAAACCCGCACTTTTGCTCGATTGCAGCAAAATCACAATGATCAGTGCGACGCAAAAAATTGCAAGGATTATTTTAGATGCAATTTCCACGATTAAACCTCCTTGCCCAGCTATTCACTGAATAGACTGTATCATATTGAACTGAGGTTTTCAACAAAGAAAAAGGGATCCCCGCCCGTGTTTGCGGAAAGATCCCCTTTTTTCATAAATTAGCCGCGCAGATTATAGAAAGCGCTGCGTCCCGGATATTGAGCCGTAAACCCGAGCTGATCCTCGATGCGCATCAGCTGGTTGTATTTGGCTACGCGGTCCGTCCGGGAAGGAGCCCCGGTTTTGATTTGACCGGCACCTGTCGCAACTGCGATGTCGGCAATGGTGGTATCCTCCGATTCACCGGAGCGGTGGGAGATGACGGCAGTGTAGCCGGCACGTTTGGCCATTTCGATCGCATCAAACGTTTCGGTCAGGGTTCCGATTTGGTTTACCTTGATGAGAATCGAGTTGCCGACTCCTTTTTCAATTCCGGAAGCAAGGCGTTCAGTGTTGGTGACAAAGAGGTCGTCACCGACGAGCTGCACTTTGTTTCCGAGGCGCTCGGTCAGTTGTTTCCAACCTTCCCAGTCATCTTCAGCCAAACCGTCTTCAATGGAGATGATCGGGTATTTTTGGATCAATTCTTCATAGAAGGCGATCATTTCTTCAGAAGTACGGGTAATGCCTTCACCCGCAAAGTGGTATTTGCCGTCTTTAAAGATCTCCGTGGAAGCAACATCAAGCGCGAGCATAACGTCTTTTCCCGGTTGGTAACCGGCGCGTTCAATCGCGGTTACGATGGTGGCGAGGGCTTCTTCATTGGAATTCAAATTGGGAGCAAATCCGCCTTCGTCACCAACACCCGTCGCATAACCCTTTTCTTTGAGTACAGCTTTGAGGTTGTGAAAGATCTCCGAACCCATGCGGACCGCATCACGGATGTTTTCCGCGCCGACCGGCATGATCATGAATTCCTGGATATCGACGTTATTGTCGGCATGCGCCCCACCGTTCAAAATGTTCATCATCGGAACCGGGAGCACTTTGGAATTAAATCCGCCAAGGTAGGTGTACAACGGCAAGTCCAGAGCTTCAGCCGCAGCGCGGGCAACAGCCATCGAAACGCCCAAAATTGCATTGGCACCGAGGTTAGCTTTGTTCGGCGTACCATCCAGCTCGATCAACGCTTTGTCGATCGCGACCTGATCGAGTGCATCCATGCCGATCAACTGCGGAGCGATTACTTCATTCACATTGCGCACCGCATTTAACACGCCTTTGCCGAGATAGCGGCTTTTGTCCCCATCGCGCAGCTCAATCGCTTCGTGCGCACCGGTGGAAGCACCGGAAGGAACGATCGCGCGTCCCACTGCACCGGATTCGAGAATAACTTCAACTTCAACGGTCGGATTCCCGCGGGAATCCAATACTTCACGGCCATATACTTCAATAATCGTGGTCATGGTTCATTCCCTCTCTTTTTCTGTTATTTGGAGATAATCATGCTTTTCCCTGTCATTTCGTTCGGTTGTTCAATTCCAAGGAGATCGAGCATGGTCGGGGAAACATCGGCCAGGATGCCTTTTTCCCGGAGTTTAACCCCTTTTTTCGTCACAATGAACGGAACGGGGAAAGTCGTGTGAGCCGTATGCGGGCGGCCGTTTTCATCAATCACCATATCGGCATTGCCGTGGTCGGCGATAATGACGGCAACACCGCCTTTTTCCAGCACGAGATCGACCACTTTGCCAAGGCACTCATCCACTGCCTCAACCGCACGCACAGTCGGTTCCAGTTTTCCGGAATGGCCAACCATATCCGGGTTGGCGAAGTTCAGGATAATGGCATCGTGTTTCTCTGCCGCAATTTCCTTCAACAACGCATAGGTAACTTCATAGGCGCTCATTTCCGGTTTCAGATCATAGGTGGCCACTTTGGGAGAATTGATCAAAATCCGGTCTTCACCCGGAAACGGCTCTTCACGCCCGCCGCTGAAGAAAAAGGTCACATGCGGATATTTTTCCGTTTCGGCGATGCGCAGCTGTTTCAGATTGCTGTTTGCCACCACTTCCCCAAAAGTGTTTTTCAGGTCGGTGGACTTATAGGCAACATGCCCCTGAACCGCCACGCTGTATTCCGTCAAGCAGACAAAATAGAGGTCTTCCGGTCTGGACGGACCGCGGTCAAATTCCTCAAAATCATCGTTGGCAAAGGCAAGTGAAAGCTGGATCGCGCGGTCAGGACGGAAGTTAAAGAAGATGATCGAGTCATGGTCTTGAACGCGGCCAACCGCTTCCCCCTTGTCGTCAACCATCACGGCCGGCACCACAAACTCGTCAAAAACCTCTTCTTCGTAAGATTTTTTGATCGCTTCTGCCGGATCGCGGAAATCAGGGCCTTCGCCGTAAACCATCGCGCGGTATGATTTGCCTGTGCGATCCCAGCGTTTATCCCGATCCATGGCATAATAGCGGCCATGCACGGAGGCAATTTGGCCCACACCGGTTTCTTTCATTTTTTCTTGCAATTGTTCAATGTACTTCACCGCGCTGTCGGGAGCAACGTCGCGGCCATCGAGAAAAGCGTGAACGTAGACATTTTTCACATTTTCCTTCGCCGCCAGCTCCAACAGGGCAAACAAATGGTCAATGTGACTGTGCACACCGCCGTCGGAAACAAGTCCGCAGAGGTGCAACGCACTTTGATTTTCCTTTACGTGTTTGATCGCTGCCAGGAATGTTTCATTTTTAAAGAAACTCCGGTCTTCGATCGATTTGCTCACGCGCGTCAGATCCTGGTAAACGATTCGTCCGGCGCCAATATTGAGGTGTCCCACTTCGGAGTTGCCCATTTGCCCTTCCGGCAAACCGACCGCGTTTCCACTCGCCTCCAGCGTGGCATGCGGAAACTCATTCCAATAGCGGTCGAAATTCGGTTTACGGGCCTGAGCCACCGCATTCCCCTCTTTATTTTCACGCAGGCCGAAACCATCAAGGATACACAAAAGCACGGGTTTTGGACGTTTCATCATTTTCACCTGCCACTACTTCGCTGCTTGTACCAATTGAATGAACGAACCGGCGTTCAGGCTGGCTCCTCCCACCAACGCGCCGTCAATGTTGGGCTGCTTGATAAAGGAATCGATATTTTCCGGTTTTACGCTTCCGCCATACTGGATGCGGACTTCATTGGCCACTTGTTGGTCAAACTGGTCGGCAACCGTTTTGCGGATAAAGCTGCATACTTCCTCGGCATCTTCCGCGGTGGACGCTTTTCCGGTGCCGATGGCCCAAACGGGTTCATAAGCGATAATCGTCTTTTTCATCTCATCGGAAGACAGCCCGGCGGACGCCGCTTTCACCTGCTTGCGAACCACTTCCTTCGTCTGGTCGTTTTCACGCTCTTCCAGCGTTTCGCCGACACAGACGATCGGGATGAGACCGCCGTTTAACGCCGCTTTTACCTTTTTATTCACGCTCTCATCCGTTTCCGCGAAATAGGCCCGACGCTCAGAATGGCCGATGATCACATAAGTGACCCCCGCCGCTTTCAACATCGGGACGCTCACTTCGCCCGTAAAAGCGCCTTGCTGCTCAAAATGAACATTTTGTGCTCCGACGCCGATCCCGGTCCCGGTGAGTTCTTCAACCAGAGCGGGCAAGGCCAGGAACGGAGCACAGATGACAGCCTCTACCTCTCCCGGAAGATCGGCCTGTTTCAGTTCAGCCGCAAAAGAGACTGCTTCCTCCGCTGTTTTGTGCATTTTCCAGTTTCCTGCGATCACGGGTTTACGCATCTCAGGCTTCCCCCTATTCTTTATCTTGAAGTGCCGCAACCCCCGGCAGTTCTTTTCCTTCCAGGAACTCCAGCGAAGCACCGCCGCCGGTGGAGATATGATCAACTTGATCGGCCAGGCCTGCTTTTTCGATGGCCGCCGCAGAATCCCCGCCGCCGATGATCGTATGAGCGTTTGATTCGGCCAGCGCTTTGGCCACTGCATTGGTTCCCGCGGCAAACTGGTCAAATTCAAATACACCCATCGGCCCGTTCCAGATCACCAGTTTTGAAGCCTTCACCACATCGGCAAACAGTTCCCGGGTTTTCGGACCGATATCGACAGCTTCCATGTCGGCCGGAATCTGGTCGATATCCACAATTTTAACGGTCTTCGGATTGGGGCCGAATTCGTCGACAACAACCACATCAACGGGCATGTAAAAACGAACGCCGTTGCGCTCCGCTTTTTTTATCATCTCTTTGGCCAGTTCCACTTTATTTTCTTCAAAGAGCGATTTTCCGATCTCATACCCCTTGGCGTAGGCAAAAGTATAAGATAAACCGCCGCCGATGATCAGGTTATCCACTTTATCGAGCAGATTTTCGATCACGCCGATTTTGTCCTTCACTTTTGCCCCGCCGACGATCGCCGTAAAGGGACGCTCCGGATTGGTCAAGGCACGGCTTAATGTTTCAATCTCTTTTTGCAGCAGGAAACCGGCGACCGCAGGGAGATAAGCGGCAATTCCCGCAGTGGAAGCATGTGCCCGGTGAGCGGCGCCAAATGCGTCATTCACATAGAGATCGGCCAAACGGGCAAATCCTTTTGCCAACTCAGGATCATTTTTCTCTTCTCCAGGATAAAAGCGGACATTTTCCAGCAGAAGCACATCTCCGTCTTTCATCTCGTTTACCCGGGCTTCAACGGCAGGCCCAACGGCTTCATCCACTTTAAGTACAGACTGACCCAGATATTTGGACAAGGCTTCGGCGACCGCGTTCAAACGCAGTTCCTCAACCACTTTTCCTTTAGGCCGGCCCAAATGGCTGGCCAAAATCACTTTGGCCCCGTGTTCAATTAAGTATTGGATCGTGGGCAGTGCCGCGCGAATCCGGGTATCGTCGGTGATTTTCCCTTCTTCCATGGGCACGTTGAAATCGACGCGGCAAAAGACGCGCTTGCCGCGAACGTCAACATCGCGCACAGATTTTTTATTCATGGGGCTTCCCTCCTTATGCTGAGAAAGAGGAGAGCAGCTCTCCTCTTCCCGATCTTCCAAACCGTTCATTAGTATAACATATTTGCAATTAGTATAACTTCATCCGATTATTTAATTTATGGATCAAAGTCCTTTACCGGCTATATAAGCGGCTAGATCAACAACACGGTTGGAATAGCCCCATTCGTTATCATACCAGGAAACGACTTTTACCATATTGCCTTCCATCACCATCGTGGACAAGGCATCGATGGTCGAGGAGTGGGAATTTCCGTTATAGTCGATGGATACGAGCGGCTCTTCAGAGTAAGCCAGAATACCTTTGAGTTCGCCTTCAGCAGCTTCACGGAGTGCACCGTTTACTTCTTCAACGGTGACTTCTTTGCTCAGTTCAGCCACCAAGTCCACAACGGATACGTTTTTGGTCGGAACGCGCATGGCCATTCCGTTTAATTTCCCTTTCAGTTCCGGCAATACGAGGGAAACCGCTTTGGCGGCACCGGTCGTTGTCGGAATGATCGATTCACCAGCAGCCCGGGCTCGGCGCAAATCTTTGTGCGGCAGGTCAAGAATTTGCTGGTCATTGGTATAGGCGTGAACGGTGGTCATCAAACCGCGCACAATCCCGAATTTTTCGTGCAATACTTTGGCAAACGGCGCAAGGCAGTTGGTGGTGCAGGAAGCGTTGGAAATCACTTGATGGCTGGCAGGATCATATTTTTCCTCGTTTACACCCATCACGATGGTAATGTCCTCACCTTTGGCCGGAGCGGAGATGATCACTTTTTTTGCTCCTCCAACCAGGTGTTTGGCTGCATCTTCACGGTTCGTAAAACGGCCGGTCGATTCAACAACGATCTCTGCGCCTTCTTCGGCCCATTTGATTTGTGCAGGGTCGCGTTCAGCCGTTACTTTTACTTCCCGGCCATTCACGCTGAAGCCATTTTCCGTAACCTTTACTTCTGCGTCCAATTTTCCGTGCACGGAATCATATTTCAAAAGATGAGCCAACGTTTTGGAGTCGGTCAAATCGTTTACGGCTACAACTTCCAATTCGGGATGGTTCAGCATAGCACGGAACACATTTCGACCGATACGGCCAAATCCGTTGATACCCACTTTTACTTTTGCCATTATCTCTTCCTCCTTAATGTCTTATCCGTAGTATCCACAGTTAAGGGTGGGATTCATTCTCACATGGCAATCGCATTTTGCAGAATTGCCCGTGCTGCTCCTTCATCTGTGATCAAGGTGTCCTGGGAAATGTGGGAGCAGATCGCGACAATCGCTTCCGCTTTGCTGGAACCTCCGGCCACGGCCACAGCTTTTTCCACCTGATCGAGTTCCTCCAGCTTCAGGCCCAGCGTTTTGATGCGATGAACGATCTCTCCGTCGCGGTTGAAGTAATAACCAAATGACTCGCCTACCGCTTTCGTCTCCTCCAGTTTTTTCAGGATTCCGGGATCCGATTTGCGCCGGAGCGCCATGGTTTTGGCATCGCCGATCCCGTAAATGACGATACGAGCCTTTTTCAGAGAGCTCAGTACCTCCTGAATGTGCGGTTCGCGGATCAAGGTTTGGTATACTTCGTCGCTTACCTGATCGGGCACATGCATCATGCGGTATTTGCCACCCGTCCGTTTTGCCATCAGGGATGCGATGTAGTTCGCTTCCAGTTCCACCGCTTCCCCAACACCGCCGCGGGCAGGAACAAAAGTGGTCATTTTGAAGGCGGGAGTCGGCAACATCATTTCAGCCACCGCCAGCATGGTGCTTCCCCCGGAGACAGCGACAATCTGTTCTGGTTCCGCCTGCTCCTTCAGGTAACGGGCACCCGCTCTCCCGATCTCCTTCTTGGTCCAATCGGAGTCATCCGCATCGCCGGGAACGATGATGACTTCCTTCACACCCAGAAATGCCTTTAACTCCGCCTCCAATTGGTTCAGGCCAAACAGTTCCTTCATGAGCGGTTCCATGTCGGCGAGCAGCTCACTTCCCTTTTCCGTCAGTTTCATTCCGGTCGAATCGACAGAGAGCAGCCCTTGTGCCCGCAAAAAATCAGCTTCTCCGCGCAGCACTCTTTCCGTCATCTTCAAGGCAGCCGTCAAACTCCGCCGGCCGACCGGTTGCATCAACTGAACATGCCTGAGAATTTCATACCGTTTATGCATGACCTGAAGCAGATCCGGCAACAATTGCTTCTGAAGGTTTAAGATTTTATCCATTTCATCCCCCACCACAAGGGACTTCATACGTCCCGCGTAGGACAAAATCGTCCCGACCCGTTCAAAAAAAATCCCCGTTTCGGGATCAACTTCATTTTATCGCAAAGGTGTTTTTCTTGACAAGCCGTCTTTCCATTTTTATTGAAAATTCAAAGAAAACGCTTACGCCGGGCCGAGGAGACAATCCCCATTTCATCCCGGTATTTGGCGACCGTTCGCCGTGAAATCCGAATTCCTTCTCCGCAGAGCAGATCAGCAATTTTTTGGTCTGATAAAGGATCTTTTTTATCTTCCCCCGAAATGAACTGTTTTATTTTTTTCTTCACTGTCTCCTGTGACAGGTTCTCTCCCGATTTCGTTGCCAGACCGGAAGGGAAAAAATAGCGAAACGGAAACAGTCCTTTCGGCGTTTGCATATATTTGTGCTGGGTGGCCCGGCTCACCGTCGATTCGTGCAGACCGACTTCTTCAGCAATGGTTTTCAGTGTGAGCGGTTTTAAATAATCCACGCCTTTTTCAAAAAACTCCTTTTGCCTGGTCACAATCGCTTCGGCAACCCGAAAGACGGTATCCCGGCGCTGCTCGATGCCCTTGATGAGCCACAGAGCGGACTGCAGCCAATTTTTCAGATACTGCTCCACTTCTTCGCCCATCTGTCCTCTGCTGCGGATCAGCTGCTGGTAGTAATGGTTTACCGTCAGCTGAGGCGTATCGCTCTCATTCATCACGACAACGTATTCATCATTCACTTTCTCTACATAAACATCCGGATATACGTATTGGGTGGGTGCGCCGGTATCATATCCCCTTCCCGGGCGGGGATTGCACTTTTTAATCTCATCAACAGCCGCTTGCAGTTCTTCCATCCCTGCTCCGAGAGCCTGTTCCATCTTGCGCCATTTGCCATCCGCAACATCTTCGAGATGGTGACGGGCAATCTCAATCGCCAGTGGATTGGGATGATCCATCCTTTTCAATTGAATTTCCAGACACTCTGACAGCGAACGCGCCCCGACACCGGCCGGTTCCATCGCCTGGATGACCTCCAGACACTCTTCAAACCGCTTTTCACTTATATGAAAGCGCTTACAGACATGGACGGCATCCACGTCAAGATAACCTCTTTCATCCAAATTATAAATAAGATAATGACAAATTTTCCGTTTTGCCGGCGTCAGATCAAACTCGAACAGCTGTGCCTCCAGCTCTTCAGCAAGCGTTCCGCTCCCTGCTGCATAAGGTTCAAAGACGGATTCCTTTTGCTCTTGCCGATAGCCTCCCCTGCGGCGGGAAACCGGCATCTCCTGAAGGTAATTCAGCCATTTATCCAAATTCAGGCGTTCCGCTTCCAGATCCGGCAACTCCAGCACCGGGTTTTCCGTCATCTGTTCAATGATGTACTGCCATAAATCGCTTGCGGAGAATTGCAATATTTGAATGGCCTGACGCAATTCCGGCGTCATCACCATCTTCATCCTTTGCTCCTGATAAAGACCATAACCCATCTGTATAGCCATTCTTTTCACCTCCGCCCCTTCTGTTGATCGCTCCCGGATTATGGATGACGAAAAACGGTTTCCAATAATATTATAATCGGGTCAGCCGCACCAAACCGCAGCATTGGAATACATGCCTCTCTCTTTTTATCAACATGTAAACTTCCTTTTTCTTCACTTAATCAATTATATTTTAACATAAGAAAGCCTGGTACTTTTTACTCTTTTTTGCCAGTACAAAGACCTGAAATTCAATTAAAAAAATCCTTGCCCCGGTTCATTCACTGTGTTATAATGACTTTCGTCAGCTTAATATTTCATTATGCGCCTATAGCTCAGGGGATAGAGCGCTGGTCTCCGGAACCAGGTGCCCAGGTTCGAATCCTGGTAGGCGCGCCAAAATACTGAAAACCACCACTTCCTTTGCTTTGGAAATGGTGGTTTTTTGTCGTCCGTGCTCCGGTCTAAGAAGAAACTGTCTGAAACCCCGCTGAGATGGCACGCTTTGTAAACTCATTAAGAGGTCCATGCGGCACATCATCCTTTACGGAAACCCACTGATAATCGGAATGATCTTCACTCAGCCGGATCAGAGCCGGGTCACTCAGGAGCCGGACCAGAAAGACGATCTCAACCAGGTGCTGATTCGTGTATTCGGAAACGTAAGAAAAGATCTGATAGGGCCGGACAATCTCCACATCCATATTCACTTCTTCGCGAAACTCCCGTTTCAACGCCTCCTCCGGATCTTCGCCGAAATCCACCTTTCCTCCGGGCAATTCATAGAAACCGGGCATGGTCAATTCCGTCAAAGACCGCTGAATGAGGAGCGTTTTTCCCTGATGATAAAGAAAGCCCCGGCAAATGATTTTTTGCTCCATTTCAACCTCCTGCAACCTCATTGCGCAAGCCCGCCTCTTTTTCAATCGGGCTGCCTTTTTCCGGATGAATGCGATTTAAGGAAAATGTTGTCATGCCGGACCATCAACGCCGAAATGCTTTCCGCGAAACAGGGCAGGAACGCCGCCCTTCCTGCGCCGCTCCCCATCTTTAGGGCGTTGACAATCGTTACGTCAACCGATTTACACATCCATTTTAGCAAATCTTCCCACCCGGTTTAAGCAACTCTGCAAAAGGTTTATCCTTTCCCGCTAAAGGTAAAGATACAGAGGCAGTCTTTTTCAAACAGGATTGATTTGACCTTTTTTGACCTTTAGGGTATGATAATAACAGGAACTGTTGTTGAAGTCAGCTACTCGGATAGAGAGAAAGGAGGGGGAGGGTGCCGTTGAAAACTTTTTCAGGCACCCGCAACCATGAACTTGATTCCGATGGTCGTTGAACAGACAAACCGAGGAGAACGTTCATATGACATCTATTCCCGCCTGCTGAAAGACCGGATTATCTTGCTGGGCAGCCCGGTCACAGATGAAGTGGCCAATACCATTGTGGCACAGCTTTTGTTTTTGGCTGCAGAAGACCCGGAAAAAGACATTCATCTCTATATTAATTCCCCGGGCGGCTCGATCACGGCGGGGATGGCGATTTTCGATACCATGCAGTTCGTCAAACCGGATGTTTCCACGATTTGTATCGGGATGGCCGCTTCGATGGGAGCATTTCTGCTCGCTGCCGGAGCCAAGGGCAAACGCTTTGCTCTTCCCAACAGCGAAGTGATGATTCACCAGCCGCTCGGCGGTGCCCAAGGTCAGGCGTCCGACATTGAAATCCGGGCCAAACGCATTTTGCGCACGCGTGAGCATCTCAACAAACTGCTGTCTGAATTTACCGGCCAACCGCTGGAAAAAATCGAACAAGATACAGACCGTGACTACTTCATGAGCGCGCAAGAGGCCCTGAACTACGGCTTGATTGACAAAGTGCTGACCAGCACGAAAAAGAAATAACTCTCTCCAGGAGACACGGGTTCCAGGTCTGATCGCCGGAACCCGTTTTTACTATGTAAACCGGTATATTCCGCGGATGTCCATTGCAGGGGCAGGTCGCGGTGTCCCCTGCTTGACCAACGGCCAAATGCCAATGATTGTTAAAAAGGAATATCACCCTGTTATAAAAAGAAGGAATTTTTCAAAATCTAGAGATGAAAGCTCCCCACCCATTGACCTGGCAACGGATCGGACAATGGGATTTGGAGCCATGAACCATGGAATTTCCGGTTGCTCGGTTTTCCCGCGGTCCGGTCACTGCGGTATCCGCCCTTTCCGATCGGTGCTTCTCCTATTCCTGATGCAGCCATTCATCCGGTTTGATGATTTTGATATGCACCGGATTGATCGGGGCTGCCGAACGTAAGCGTTTTTGAATGAGATCGACGAGATCATGATAGCGCGAGCGCGGAAAATCCCCTTCAGGAACAATGTACATCATGATTTTCTCGCCGTTATACTCCATCCTTACATCCCGCACACCCGGAACACTGAGCGCCACTTGTTTCATTTTGCTTTCCGGGTAGCCCATATGGGTGTAAGAATGGGAATCTTTGTCCAATCCCGTTTGGTCTTCTGTTTTTTCAAATCGTTGGCAAGCGGTGAAAAAGCAGGCCAGAAACAGCGACAACCCGAACAGAAAAATGCGTTTCATCTCAGGCACACCTCCGTGCCATTATTGTTAATCCGGCCCGGCAAATTATACATGAAAATGAAAAAGCCGAAGCGTTTTTCGCTTCAGCCCGCTTATCTCAGAACCGACTTGCCCGGTCCGTAATCATCCGACTTCAACAGCAACTCTGTCATCACCAAACTCCACATTAAGACGAGTTCAAAAACCGAGCCAATCGCCGGGTTATCCACCGCACAGGCAAAACCGACACCCACAACTGCGATAACAATCCCTGCGAGCAAAACGGGCCAGCGCAACCGCCGCCACAAGAAAAAAGCTGCAACCACCAGCGGCAGAAGCGCCAGGATGGTGGAGTACGGAAAATAATTTTTCGAGGGAAAATACTGGATCACCCCATGGATTCTGACCGGCTCCAAGTTAATCCATAATATATTGGTAAAAATCCCGAGCACTGTCAACAAAAACGTATACAAATGTGTAAAGACCTGAACAATTAAATATTCCGACCATTCGACCTGAATCCGGCGCAAAATATCCAGGGAGACAAAAACAAGAGTGGGCGTTAACAAGACATCGAACAAATAGCGAAACAAGCTGAGCATCTCCAGCAAATCCCCTTCACCGAAAAGGTTGCCCACCGACAGTACCGCATGATCGTAAATGAACGTCAAAATCAGGAATAAAATCCAGGATGTTCCCCAAAACGAGGATTCACGAAAAAAACGAAAACTCCACACAAACAACACGAGATACAAAATCGTAATCAAAGGGTAAAGGAACGTATCCATTTTTTCCTCCAAACGGAATGCTCATCAGTTTCCCTGTTCCATACCTTTTCTTTTATCTTATAAAATAATCGGGATCAAGTTCCGCCTAAATTGTGACACGTTTGATACGATTTTCCGCCCTGAAGAAGACAGCGGCGGACCAACCCCATCTTTTTTTGCATGGGGATGCCGCCGCCTGATGCACTACATTATTCCGGTTTGCTTACGATCTCCGCCAATTTATTCACAGCTGCTTCTTCATCCGAGCCATCTGCCACAATGGTAATCTCCGCACCCCGGGACACGGCCAGACTCATAATGCCCATAATGCTTTTGGCATTCACTTTTTTCGTTCCTTTTACAACAAAAATTTCGGAAGTAAATTTGTTTGCTTCCTGCACAAACAACGCTGCCGGGCGCGCGTGTAATCCTGTTTCCAATTCAACGATGACTTTTTTTTCTACCATAGAAATCCTCCTAACCTAACCATTTGACGATTGCCGCAATTTCCGGGCCATCTCGTCCAATTTGCGCAAGCGGTGATTAATGGCAGATTTGCTCACTTTTCCGCTCGGCAGTACCTGCCCCAACTCCGCCAAATTCATTTCCGGGTATTTCAGCCTGGTTTCCGCCACCTCTCTCAAGCGGGCGGGCAGCTGATCCAAGCCGATCTCCCGATCGATCAGATGAATATTTTCGATTTGGCGCATGGCTGCCTGGATCGTTTTATTCAGGTTCGCCGTTTCACAATTGACCAGACGATTGACGGAGTTACGCATATCTTTCATAATACGCGCATCTTCAAATTTCAGCAGGGAAGGATGAGCCCCGATAATATTCAAAAATTCCCCGATTTTATCTCCTTCTTTAATGTACACCACAAACCCTTTTTTACGCTCAATGATTTTCGCATGCAAATGAAATTCATTCATCAGTTTGCACAATGCTTCGCTATGATCATCATAAGTCGAGACAATTTCCAGATGATAGGAAGCACTGTCCGGATTATTCACCGATCCTGCGGCCAAAAAAGCCCCGCGCAAGTATGCCCGTTTGCAACAAGGCTTTTGCAGGATCGCGGGCGAAATCCCCTCTGTCTGCTCCCATGTCCCCCGTTTAAAAATGCCCAGGTTGTATAATACTTCTCCTGCCTGCCGGGATAAGCGGATCATGTAAACATTGTTCTTTTTCAAGCGCACTTTTCGGCGCACCAGCACCTCCGGCTGGATCTGATAAAGGGTTTTTATCAACGAAAAAATATATCGGGCCGTTGAGGGATTCTCAGTCGTAATATCCAGCATAAATGCCTTTTTCTGCAGCTGCACCGCTCCGTTCATTCGCACCAACGCGGACAGAATGGCCCGTTTGCAGCAAGGTTTTGCGTCAAGTTGGGTCAACTCTTTTTTTATGTTTGAGGTAAACGACATTTGGCATCCCCTTCTTTACCCGCTATGCCGTTTCTGCATGCGCTCGTCAATCAGCCTTTCGATATGGCTGCTGATCCGCTCAGCATCGTGACGCACAACAGAACGATATAGCAACAGGTTATCCGCGATCACGCGGCAACCCATCTCCTGAATCCGGTCAATATCAGGAAGAACCATCTTTTGCCCTTTTTCCGCGTATTTTTCCTGAATGGTAGGGGGCGGAACCTCGTTATTGATGATGGCGACATCAAACAACGGCTTTTCCACATGATCATAAATCGCTTTGATATGATCACTCGCCGTAAAATGATCGGTCTCTCCGGGCTGGGTCATCACATTGCAAACGAAAATCCGGCAGGCGTTGGCAGCGTAAATCGTCTCGCTCATCCCCTTGACCAGCAAATTGGGCAAAATGCTGGTATAAAGGCTGCCCGGACCGATTACGATCGCGTCTGCTTCCTGGATCGCCCGAATCGCCTCTTCCAGCGGCCTCGGTTCCGGGGGATTGAGAAAAACGCGTTTAATTCTTTTCCCGGTTTGCGGGATTTGCGATTCGCCTTTAATGATGGAGCCGTCGGTCATTTCAGCCATCAGGACAACATCTTGCTCGCTGGCCGGAAGCACCCGTCCGCGGACAGCCAAAACGCGGCTCATCTCTTGAACGGCGTGGGTGAAATCGCCCGTAATCTCTTTCATCGCTGCGATCATCAAATTCCCGAGCGTATGCCCGGCCAAGCCTTCCCCGCTGGTAAAACGATACTGGAGTACCCGCTCCAACAGCGGTTCGGTATCCGCCAGAGCAATCAGCACATTGCGAATATCCCCGGGCGGCGGCATTTGCAAATCATTGCGCAACCGGCCTGAACTGCCGCCGTCATCAGCAACGGTCACAATCGCCGTAATCTCGATCGGCAATTTTTTCAATCCGCGCAGGATGACGGACAATCCTGTCCCGCCACCAATGCAGACAATCCGCGGTTTCCTGTCCCGGTTTTCTTTCAATCTTTTTTTCGTTGCCAATGTTATCCGCCTTTCCTGATGTCTCGATGTGCCACACGACAACGTTCATAATCCTTGAATTCGCCATAAAGGTACTCAGCAATCGCCACCGATCGGTGCTTGCCGCCCGTGCAGCCGATCCCGATCACAAGTTGCGCTTTTCCCTCACGGACATACTGCGGAATCAAGAACCGCAACATGTCAACCAATTTATCGAGGAACTGTTTCGTTTCCGCCCATTTCATCACATATTCAGCGACATCCTGATCTTTGCCTGTTTGCGGACGAAGCGAGTCAACATAGTGCGGGTTGGGCAGAAAACGAACATCGAAGACCAAATCAGCATCGATCGGAATCCCGTGTTTAAAGCCAAACGATTGAAACGTAACCGCCATCCCGGCATCATCCCGCCGGGCAAACAACGTGGCTATTTTCTCTTTCAGCTGGGCAGGTTTCATCATGCCCGTATCAATGATATGGTTAGCCCGTCCTTTAATCTCCTCAAGCAATTTGCGCTCTTGCATGATCCCGTCAAGGGGAGTCCCATCAGGAGAAAGCGGATGCCTGCGTCTGGTTTCCTTATACCGGCGCACCAGGGTCTGGTCATCAGCATCCAGATACAGAATCTGATAGTGAATGTCATGCCGTTTCTCCAATTGATCAAGCGATTCAAAAAGAGAAGCAAAAAATTCCTGGCCCCTCAAGTCGATGACCAGGGCGACTTTGCGATATTTGCCATTGGACTCCTCAAGCAGTTCGGCAAACTTGGGAAGCAGGATGGGCGGAAGGTTATCGACACAAAAAAATCCATGGTCTTCAAGGCTTTGCATCGCAACTGTTTTTCCAGCTCCGGACATTCCAGTGATGACGACTAATGTGAGTTCTTTTGCTTTTTCCATGCCATCACCTCGAATCCATTTTTTATATTATACCTTATTTGCGCCCGCGTGCTAAAAGTCCGGCCGCTCCGATGAATCCGGCCCGGTTCCCCAGCTTCGCCAGAACAATCTCGACCCCCTGTTTCACGTTGTCCTGCGCCTCTTTTTCATATGCTTCCCTGAGCGGGTTTAAGAGCACATCGCCCGCTTTTGCAACTCCTCCGCCGATGATAAAGCGGGACGGATTAAGCACCAGGGATAAAACGGCCAAAGTGCGGGCCAGCGCATCGATCGCCTTCGCCACGATTTCGGAAGCCACCGGATCGCCTTTCGCACAGGCGGAGAAGATTTCACGCGCGGAAAGGGACTCTGCCGTTAAAACCGTTTCCCTTCCCTGATCGATCGCTTCCCGGGCCATGCGTACCAGCGCAGTGGCGGAAGCAACCGTTTCCAGGCAACCGATTTGCCCGCAGTTGCACCGAACCCCCTCACGATCCACCTGAATGTGGCCCACTTCACCGGCAAAACCGTTCATGCCATGAAGCAGATGCCCTTCCGCAATCACCCCTCCGCCGACTCCGGTTCCCAGGGTAATGCAGACGAGATCGTCCACGCCTTTACCGGCGCCCTGCCATGCTTCTCCCAATGCCGCAACATTGGCATCATTGTCGATGGAGACCGGAACTTGCCAGGCCTGTTCCAGTTTCTCCTTAATCGGCACATTTCGCCAACCGAGATTTGTTAAATATTTCACAACCCCGTTTGGAATATCCAAAAATCCGGGCAGCCCGACACCGACACCGCCGATTTGATTCCAAGAGATCCCTGCACCATCCGCCAGTTGCTTCGCGTCCTCCACCATGCGCGCAATCACGCCGTCCGGGCCATCCTCTTTCTGCGTCAGATGTTCCGCCTCTGCCAAAACTTCTCCGGATTCCGACATCAGGCCCATTTTCATGCTGGTACCGCCTACATCAATCCCGATATAATATTTTCTCATAGCTGCACCTCAACCTTTGATGTCTCCGTTTTCATTTCTGAAACTAAGCATATCATGCGCATCAGACGCATACAATGCCTAAGAACAGATTCCTGTCCTTTCGGTACATCCCGGAGGGGGGAAGGCATGCCCCCAAGCTCTGACATTTGATGGCTCTTCCACAAAAAAGAAAGGACTGCCGGCTTCGATCAGCCAGCAGCCCGCCCCTTCACCCGATCAAGGCTTATTCTTTCGTTTCGCTGTATTCCTCCAAGAAAGCTTCAATCTGCTCTTTTGTCTTCGCGTAACGACTCGGCAGGCGTCCCACTTCTTTCCCGTCTTTAAATACGATAAAAGTGGGAATTCCTTTTACATTATATTCTTCGGCGATCGTGCGCGATTCATCGACATCCAGCTCGCCAAATTCAAATTGGCTGGCAAACTTGGCAGCGATGCCGGGCATGTCGGGAGCCACCCGTTTGCAATCGACACACCAGTCGGCGCTGAACTCGACAACCTTATTTCCTGTATTGATAAACGAATCAAAACGATCTTTATCCAGTTTTTTCATCAGGACGTTTGCCTCCTTTTAGGAAAAACACTTTTTCGCCATCGGTTCCAAGATTTTCGCATGGCGGGAAACCGTCGACAGCGAAACCTGATATTTTTCCGCCACTTCTTTTTGCGTCAGGGCAAAGCCATGGTATTTGGCCGCCAGGTATTCAAGAGCAGCCGCCCACCCCTCCACTTTGCGCACAGTAGTCACCTGCTCGGGAGAGTGGGTCATCCATGCTGCCCACAAGCGCTCAATCGCCTCTTGCAACTGGCGGGAGCGCCCGGGTATGTTCTCCAGACAGCAATGGAGCACTTCCTGCCATTTCCCCCGCTCGGCCGGCTCCTTTTCATTCTTGCGCCCCGAAGTGGCTGCCTCGATCTGGCGCAGGAGAAATAAAGCCACTTCCCGCAGATCTTGGTCTTCATCCTGTTCAATAAACGATTTCAACAAACTTCTGACCTCGTCATCCGCAATCCAGCCGAGCAGACGCAATACATGCAATTTGGTCTCACGGTCTCCTCGGCCGAGCGCCCAGAAAAAAGAGGAGCGGATCAGCGGATTTGTTTTGATCTGCTGCAATAACTCGCTGCTGTCATTGCCGGATTCAAAGCGCAGGAACTGCTCTTCAAACGGCAGCTGATAGTGATAGTACACCTTTGGAATCTCTTCCATTTGCAGCCACTCATCCATATGTTCCAGGTAGAAAACAGGAACCTCGGACTCAGAATGAATGGCCGCCGCTTTTTTCCAGAAATACCGGGCGCGCTCATAACGGCCGGAGTTCCATGCCGCCACGGCCGCATAGTGATAAAGGCTCGGTTCATGCACTCCATCCAGCTTGATTAGGCGCACGAACAGCTCGTAAGCGACGTGATGTTCGCCCAAAATCCCGAGTGTGGTCGCCAATTTGTAAGTATGTTCCTGATGAAACGGAACCAGTTTTTTGAGCATCTCAATAATGCCCTCGTTTTTTTCCGTCTCGCCGGTATGATGGCTGAGAACAGCCAGATTGCACAGGGCATGCAAATTGTTGGGATCGATTTTAAGTACCTGTTCAATCAGGTTCATCGCTTCCTGCAATTCCCCTGTATAGTAGTAGGCCAAAGCCAGATTGTTGCGGGCCGCCAGAAATTCCGGATGCTCCTCGATGATTTCCCGCAAGAGCCTGATCGCTTGCAGAAAGCGCCCTTCCTCCAAGTAGGCCCTTGCTTCTTCATGCTTCATCATGTACGGAGGGAGCCCGGCCGGAACCACTTCTTTCGGCGGACGTCCCATCTCTTCGGCCAACATGTACAGCATGTCTTCCGCTTCTTCCGCATACTCTCCGCTTGGATCCATGGTCAAATATTCGAGCAGGTAATCTTCGGCCAGCTCCAAGTCTCCCATATTGGCCGCATTATTCGCCATGTAAAAGAGACATTCGTACAATCCCGGATCAACTTCATCCAACACTTTCCCCAGTACTTCGTTTGACTCCTCGAAGCGCCCCAATTCCGACAAGATCCCCGCCAGATTGCAGTAGTTGACAGGATTGTCAGGCTCGAGTTCCATTGCCAGACGAAAATATTTCACCGCTTTATCATATCGGTGGCGGTCAAGCGAGCGAACGGCGCGTTCAAAGAAAAATCCCGCATCCATCCGCAAACGAACAATTTTTTCATTTTTATTATTTATGCCAACCTGAGTCTTTTTCATCTTGAATCCCCCTCACCCAGCAACACGTTTCCGAGCTGTGGTGCGGTCCGTTTTAATGATGAACTTCTCTTTCGCTTAAAAACTTTGAGATACTATTTTATCCATATTATAACCTAAGTAAATGGGGAATGGGAAAAAGCAAAATGAAAAAAAGATCGCCAATCCTGACGATCTCTTGAACAAAGTGGCATCTGATTCAGTTCTCCCCGTGTGATTTGCCGTTTTTCACATTGCGTTCTTCCAGTTCACGCAAAACCTCGTCCAACGGCAGTTTTTGCTCCCGGAGCAGGACGAGCAGATGATAAAGCAAGTCCGCCGTTTCATGGCGCAACTCATCCGCCGAGCGGTTTTTGGCGGCGATGATCACTTCGGCCGACTCTTCTCCCACCTTTTTCAATATTTTATCCAGCCCTTTTGTAAACAGGTAAGTGGTGTAGGAACCTTCCGGGCGCTCAGCCTCGCGGCGGGCCACGACCGATTCCAACCAGTTGATCACGGAGAAGCGGTCAGGTGCAGCCGTAACTGCCTTGTCAAAACAGCTGTAGGTTCCCCGATGGCAAGCGGGCCCCATGGGAATAACTTGCACCAGAATCGCATCGCCGTCGCAATCATAATGGATAGCCGTAACCTTCTGCACATTCCCGGACGTTTCCCCTTTATGCCAAAGTTTTCTGCGGGAACGGCTGTATAACCATGTTTCTTCTTTGCTGATCGTGAGAGAAAGCGCTTCTTGATTCATATAGGCTAGGGTGAGCACTTCTTTGCTGACTGCATCCTGGATAATCGCCGGAACAAGGCCGTTTTCATCAAATTTTACTTTTGCGGGGTCAAAGGTGACATTCAACGCACTTCCACTCCTTTAGCTCGCAGGTGCTCTTTCACGCTGGCAATCGAAACTTCTCCAAAATGAAAAATAGAGGCAGCCAATGCGGCTGAGGCAGCAGTTTGCTCAAATACTTCGGCAAAATGCTGCTCATTTCCGGCACCGCCCGAAGCGATGACGGGAATGTTTATTTCCCGGGAAATTTCCCGGGTCAGCGGCAGATCAAAGCCGTTTTTCTGACCGTCCTGATCCATGCTGGTGAGCAAAATCTCGCCCGCTCCCCGATCCACCGCCTCTTTTGCCCAGTCCAAAGCCCGTTTGCCGGTGTGGTTTCGCCCTCCGTGCGTATAGACAAACCAATCCCCGGCATCCGGATCGTATTTGGCATCGATCGCCACCACGATACACTGGCTGCCAAATCTCCTTGCTCCTTCTTCAATCAGTTCGGGATTTAAGATTGCCGAGGTATTGATGGAAACCTTATCCGCACCTGCGCGCAGAATCTCAAACATGTCCTCCACACTCCCGATCCCGCCGCCGACGGTGAAAGGAATGCTCAGCTCCCCTGCCGCCCTTCTCACAACATCGCGCATCGTCTTACGCCCTTCATGGGAAGCTGAAATATCGAGAAAAACCAGCTCATCGGCCCGCTGGCGATCATATTCGGCCGCAAGCTCCACCGGATCGCCGGCATCGCGCAGGTTGACGAAGGAAACACCTTTCACCACGCGCCCGTCTTTTACGTCCAGACAAGGGATAATTCGTTTGGTAATCATTGATTCCTCACCCCGGCCACTTCACGCATCGCCTCCCCGAGCCTGATCGCGCCGGTGTACAGCGCTTTTCCGATGATCGCCCCTTGAACTCCTTCCCTTTCTGCCTTTGCCAATTCCTTCAAATCGTCAATTGATTTGACTCCACCCGAAGCGATCACCTGTTTTTTACACGCGCGGGCCAAATCGCGGACCGCTTGCACATTGGCACCTGACAGCGTGCCATCACGGGAAATATCGGTAAAAACAAACGTTTCCGCCCCCAACTGCACCATCTCCGCAGCCAGCTCCTCAGCGGACACTTCCGAAGTATCCAACCAGCCGTGGGTGGCCACTTTGCCATTGCGGGCATCAATGCCGATCGCAATCCGGCGGCCATGTGATTTCAGCGCCTCTTTCACAAAAGCCGGGTCATCCAGAGCAGCCGAGCCGATGACCACACGGCTCACCCCCGCTTCGAGCAAGCGTTCCAGGCGCTTGTGATCGCGCACTCCGCCTCCCACTTGAACGGGAACTTCAACCAACCGGGTTAATTCTTCAATCAATCGGTAGTTGGCCGATTCTCCGGAACGGGCCGCATCCAGATCGACCACATGCAGCCACTCCGCTCCCTGCCTGATCCAGGTTTGCGCCACCTGCAGCGGATCTTCCCCGTACACCGTTTCCCTGTCGTAATCTCCTTGTGTCAGCCGCACGCATCTGCCACCGCGAATATCAATGGCAGGGTATAATTGAAAGTTCATGTTACACTCCCACCTTCGTCTCTGTTAAGAGCACAAATCGCTCCAGCAATTTCCTGCCCAGCTCTCCGCTCTTCTCAGGATGAAACTGCATGCCGTAAATATTGTTCCGCGCCACGACCGCCGTTACCGGCTGATAATAATCCGTGGTGGCAATCACGTCCTCCGCATTCCTCGCCTGCACATGGTAAGAATGGACAAAGTAGACATAATCCTCTTCCAAACCGTAAAAGAGAGGGTGGGGATGCTTGATCGACAGCCAGTTCCATCCCATATGGGGAATCAGATAATCTCCGGAAAACCGGACGACATGGCCGGGCAACAGGTTCAGCCCCTGATAATACCCATGTTCATCACTGCTGGAAAATAACAGTTGCATCCCGAGGCAAATCCCGAGCAGCGGTTTCCCCTGGTTTGCTTCCTGTTTGATGACGGAAACCAGCCCGCGTTCCTCCAATTCGCGCATGGCATCCCCAAACGCCCCGACACCCGGCAAAATGATCCCGCCCGACTGCTTGATTTCCTCATGGTCAGAGGTAACCCGAAACGGGACATTCATCCGCTTCAGCGCCATGGAAACGCTGTGCAAATTTCCCATTCCATAGTCGATGACAGCCAGCATCACAGCACCCCCTTTGACGAGGGAATCCCCTGCACGCGCGGATCAAGCGATGTGGCTTCATCCAGCGCTCTGCCCAACGCCTTGAAACAAGCTTCAATCATATGGTGGGTATTGCGGCCGTAATGAAGAATCACGTGCAACGTCATCCGCGCCTCCAGGGCCAGCTTCCAGAAAAATTCATGAACCAGTTCCGTGTCAAACTGCCCCACCTTGCCACCGGGAAGATCCACCCGGAATTCCAGATGGGGACGATTGGAGAGATCAAGTGCCACTTGCGCCAGCGACTCATCCATCGGGACAAAAAAGTTTCCATAGCGCCGGATGCCCCGTTTATCCCCCAAAGCGCGGCGAAGCGCCTGACCCAGGCAGATGGCAATATCCTCAACCGTATGGTGGTCATCGATTTCATGATCGCCTTTCGCTTTGACGCTCAAATCAAACTGGCCATGCTTGGCAAACAAATCAAGCATATGCTCCAAAAACGGAACGCCTGTCCGCAGTTCCGTCCGTCCCGATCCATCCACGTTCAACGTCAGGGAAATCTCCGTTTCACCGGTTTTTCGTTCAATGCTACCGATTCGCTCTTTTGCTTCCACCTTTTTGCTCCCCTTCCTTCGCATGATCCAGACGCACCCGGATGGAGGCAGCATGGGCCGTCAAACCTTCTGCCCGGGCCAGTGTCATCACTTTTTCCCCGTCCCGGCACAGCGCCTCCCTGCTGTAGGAGATCAGGCTCGTCTTTTTCACAAATTGATCCACACCGAGCGGGGAAAAGAAGCGGGCAGTTCCATTCGTGGGCAGGACATGGTTGGGCCCGGCGAAATAGTCGCCGATCGGCTCCGGACTGAAGTTCCCCAAAAAGACGGCTCCGGCATGTTTTACTTTCCCCAGCCACTGCCACGGTTCTTCGATGGCAAGCTCGAGATGCTCAGGGGCCAATTGATTGGCTGCGGCAAAGGCCTCTGCAAGGTCGTCAACCACGCAAATCGCTCCGTGCCGCCGGATCGATTCCGCCGCAATCTCGCGCCGTTCCAGCCGGTTACATTGCAGCTCCACTTCCTTTGCCACTTTTTCCGCCAAATCGGGAGAAGGCGTGATCAAAACAGCGGAAGCCATCGGATCATGCTCCGCCTGCGAAAGGAGATCGGCAGCGACATACACGGGATTGGCCGATTCATCCGCAATTACGACTATTTCACTCGGCCCGGCGATGCTGTCAATATCAACCTGCCCGTAAACAGCCTGTTTCGCCAAGGCAACATACACGTTGCCAGGGCCGACAATTTTGTCAACCGGCGGAATGCTTTCCGTTCCGTAGGCCAACGCAGCCACCGCCTGCGCTCCGCCAACTTTGTATATCGACGTCACCCCGGCGATCCGCGCGGCTGCCAGGGTCGGAGCATAAACCGTGCCATCGGGCAGAGGAGGCGTCACCATCACCCGTTCCGGCACCCCCGCCACTTTTGCCGGCAAAACATTCATCAGCACGGAGGAAGGGTAAGCGGCCTTTCCCCCCGGCACATAGACACCGACCCGTTCAAGCGGCCGGATCAGCTGGCCTAAAATCGTCCCGTCCGGTTCGGGTGAGAACCAGGAATTCTGCTTTTGTTTTTCATGGTAGGCTGAAATGCGCCGGGCAGCTTCATGAAGCGCTTCGAGAAAAGCGGGTTCCACTTTCCCCATCGCCTCGTCGATCTCTTCTTCGCTCACCTTGAGCGTCACAAGATCGGCTTTGTCCAATTCTTTCGTCAGCCGAAACAGCGCGGCATCCCCTTCTTGTCTGATCTGTTTGATAATGCTTTGGACAATGCGCCTCTCCCGCTCGGTATCCTGGTCATTCTTCCGCCTGGTATCCAGTTGCTCTTTCTTTATGATCGAGATCATCGCCTGACACACTCCCCAATCACCTTGCTTAAAGCGTTCATCAAAGCCGAAATGGGTTCACTTTTCAATCGGTAACTGGCCCGGTTAGCAATCATCCTGGACGTGACCGTGCAAATCGGTTCAAGCTCAACCAGCCCGTTTTCCCGCAAAGTTTGGCCGGTGGACACAATGTCGACGATCCGGTCGGCCAAACCGATGATGGGTGCCAGTTCAACCGAACCGTTTAGCAGGATTACCTCGACTTGCTGCCCCTTTTCTTTAAAATATTTCTCGGCGATGCGGGGGTATTTCGTGGCAACCCGCGGGTAAAGTCCCGGTCTCCAGTCCGGCTTCCCCGCCACGGCCATCCGGCAGGGACTGATGCGCAAATCGAGCAGTTCATACACGTCGCGTTCCTGCTCCAACAGTACATCTTTCCCCACAATGCCCAAATCGGCCACACCATACTCCACATAAGTCGGCACATCCATCGGCTTGGCCAGAAAGAGGGAGAAGCCCGCTTCCGGCATGGTAATCACCAGCTTTCGCGAATCCTCGTTCAGAGAATCAGAGACGGGAATCCCCGCCCTGCTGAACAATTCGAGGGCTTCCTTTAAAATGCGCCCTTTGGCCATGGCAATGGTCAGCATCCGCCTTCCCCCTTTCCTTCCGGCAAGGTCACAACCCGGTCATAGCGCTTTGCAATCTCGGGCAGCCCGTCCTCTTCCGCAAGCAGATGGGTCGCCACCGCATATCCTTCCTCCCGCAACTGACGGGCCCGGGACAGAGCTTCTTTTTTCCGGTCTGCCTGATAAAACAAGCCGATCGTTTCCCGAGGTTCGGGACGGAGCGGGCATGCGGCAAGCAAATGGTCAAGTTGCACCGCAAAACCGGTCGCCGGCAAAAAACGGCGGAAATGACGATACAGCCCGTCATACCGTCCCCCGCTGAGCAACGGGAATCCCTGGCCGGCAGCATATCCTTCAAAGTAAACACCGGTGTAGTAATCAAGGCTGCCCACCAGCCCGAGATCAAGGGTCATCGCTCCGGCGCATCCATAAGCATCCAGATATTCAAACAACTCTTCCAGATGCTGTCCCGCTTCCTGAACGGCAAGACTCCGGCTTCCGCTCGTTAAACGTTTGATCTGATCCAGCGTCGTTCCTGCCTGAACCAACGTTTCAATCTCAATCCGTTGAGACTCCTTCAACCCGATTTCCCCAAGCTGCTTGCGAAATTCGACCAAATTTCGCGCTCCCAGCTGCTCTTTCAGCCGGGTGAGCGCTTCATCATCCTCAATGCGCTCGCGCAGGAACCCTTCCAACAGCCCGACATGACCCAGCGCGATTTGAAAGGAATCGACCCGGCAAGCGGTCAAGACCTTGACAGAGAGCGCAATCACTTCGGCATCTGCCTCCGCCCCCGCTTCCCCGACCAACTCAACCCCGGACTGAAAAAATTCGGAATTGCGGCCAGCTTCATTTTCCTGCGCACGAAAAACATTGGCATGGTAACACAAACGCAGCGGAAGCGGTTCGTGTTTCAACAGGGAAGTAACCACCCTGGCGATCGGGGCGGTTTGGTCCGGCCGCAACACAAGGGTGTTCCCTTCCCGATCCATGCATTTGAACATGCGTGATTCAGCGATGGCGCTCGCTTGGCCAACCGTCTCATAAAATTCCAGGGTCGGCGTCCCCACTTCCGCATAGCCCCATTTGGCAAACTCGGTTTGGATCAATTCTTCCATCATGCGTTTCCTTGCAGCCAGTGGCGGCGGAAAATCACGAAAACCAGTCGGTTTTTCAAAAATAAGCGGCTTGGTCATTCTGGCTCCCCTTCATCCGTTTTGCTTTAGTTTGCTAATACGCTAAAGGATTAATTGTTTCATAGTATAACACGCTTGCGGCACTTTGGCTAGGAGGCTTTTCCCGTAAAAAATTTATTGCCGGTTTTGTCTGGCTTTTAGTTGGAAAATCAGTCCACCTGTTCGGTCTCTTTCAGCCAGTTCACCATCTTTTCCAACGCCTTCCGCCGATACGAATAATGCATTCGTTCCGCTGATGTCATATCTTTTAATACCTTTGTCGCACCATCGGGAAGAAAAATGGGATCAAACGGGAACCCCGGCTCCGGTTTGATCCTCTCCGGCCACTCCTCCAAAATGACGCCCCTCGTCTTCCCGGTGAATACCTTCTGTTTCCCTCGCCAGCTTACCCCGACTGCACCTTCAAACCAGGCCCTCCGGTCTTCCCCTGCCAGCAGCTTCGCGATCCCGCGATAGCCGATTCTCTCAAACACGCGTTTGGTCAGGACCCCGGGGAATCCGGGATAAGCGGCCAAATACAGTCCCGCATCATCCACCATAATGGGACCGGATCCGCTAACGGCCGCTTGCTCCAATTTGATGCGGGCCACTTCTGTCACCGTTCCTGCATCCGGTTCGTCCAGCGGAAGGTCGATGCTTTCCACTTCAAAGCCGAATGGAGATAAAATTTCCCTCGCTTCTGCCAATTTCCCCGTATTTTGTGTTGCAAAAAAAATCTTCATCTGACTCTCTCCTCTTATCGCACATCAGGCATGCTGTTCTCCTTTTATCGGAATCCATTTTTGCTCTTCCGCACCCCTGCTTTCCTATCTTAATCTACCCTAAGCCCGTTTTTCATTCACATCTCCGCACCGCCCGGCCATAATTTTAAAAAAGTGGACAAAAAATGGCGCTTTGTTACGAATATATAAATATATTTATTTTAAGCTTATGGCCAAAGTCTCCCGGAGCAGGAGGATGCGGGGTTTGGTGGTTTTCTTCACTTTCCGCTCCTGAAAAAGTCGTTGCAGAGAAGCCCCCTTCCGCTGAAGTTTATCCACTGCCCGGATGATTGACTTTTTGTGACTGAACCTGATGTTTCCGATTCAACGCTTGTGGAAAGGAGAGGACGCACATTATGGCGATGTTGGCTTTCTTGTTTTTCACAGCTGGGGTCGTCCTCGAATTGCTCGGCTTCATTCTCATATTAAAAGGAAAAGCAACCTCACTGGAGCCTATC
Organism: Thermoactinomyces sp. CICC 10523; assembly: GCF_016055105.1. Taxonomy (NCBI): domain Bacteria; kingdom Bacillati; phylum Bacillota; class Bacilli; order Caryophanales; family Thermoactinomycetaceae; genus Thermoactinomyces; species Thermoactinomyces sp. CICC 10523. The sequence goes on along the minus strand of NZ_JAECVX010000008.1, from coordinate 92,848 downwards.
ATTCTGGGACTGGTCTGCTTTTTAATCGGTTTTTTGGCCCGCTGAATCCGACCATTTACATAAAAAAGCACTCACCCTCGCCGGATGAGTGCTTATGGCCTTTGTTTTTTATCCCAGCACTTGACTCAAAAACTGACTTGTTCGCTCTTCGCTCGGATGCTCAAATATTTTCTCCGGCGTTCCTGTCTCCACAATCCGGCCTTCATCCAGGAAGACGACCTGATCGGCCACCTCACGGGCAAATCCCATTTCATGTGTCACGATCACCATCGTCATCCCCTCTTTGGCCAGTTCCTTCATCACCGACAGCACTTCCCCGACCAACTCCGGATCAAGAGCCGAAGTAGGTTCATCAAACAACATGGCTTTCGGTTCCATGGCCAAAGCCCGGGCGATGGCCACCCTCTGCTTCTGACCGCCGGACAGGGAGCCGGGATACACATTTGCCTTGTCCTCCAACCCCACCTTGCACAGCAATTTCCACGCCATTTCTTTCGCTTCTTTTTTCTTCTTTTTCTTCACATAAACCGGAGCTTCCATGATGTTTTCCAACACATTTTTATGGGGGAACAAGTGAAAGTGTTGGAAGACCATCCCCACCTCCTGACGAATCCAATTTAAATCGCTTTCTTTTGGGTCGACCTTTTCCCCGAAGAGGTAAATTTCCCCGGAATCGGACTGTTCCAGAAAGTTCATGCAGCGAAGCAGGGTGCTTTTTCCTGAACCGCTGGCCCCGATCAGCACCACCACTTCCCCTTCGTTTACCTGAAGATCAATCTCTTTCAATACTTGCAGCTGCCCGTACCACTTGCTGACCGCCTTCAGTTGAATCAAGCCCTGACACTCCTTTGTTCGACATTAAGCCGTTTTTCCAGCCATCTCAGCATAAAGGTGAAGATGAGAATGAGCGCAAGATAATAAAGCCCGTTAACCAAATAGGTTGGAAACTGTCTGAAGTTGTCCGCAGCTGCCCCCAATCCGCTCGCCCACAGTTCTGTTCCGCCGATGTAAGCAACCAGTGAAGAATCTTTCAGCCCAATAATAAACTGATTGCCCAAAGCAGGAATCGAACGGCGAAACGCCTGCGGCAGGATGATCCGGCGCATCGCCAGCCAATAAGACATCCCCAGGGAGCGCGCCGCTTCCATCTGGCCATTTTCAATCGATTGAATCGCCCCGCGGAAAATCTCGGCGATATAGGCTCCGGCATGGACAGCCAAAGCGATCACCCCCGCCGTAAAGGAATCCAGTACCACGAATTCCGCCAGGCCAAAATAAAGGGTGACAATTTGTACAATCAGCGGTGTCCCGCGAATAATCGCGATGTAAAGAAGAGCCATTCCCTTGAGAACAGGATTCCCCGACAGGCGGCAAAAAGCGAAAAACAAACCGATCGCCGTCGCCAGCAGCAGTGACCAAAAAGTGAGCTGCACGGTCTGCCAAGCCGCCTGCATAAACTCGTCAAAAGTGGTTTGGAAAATCTCCAGTAACGTTATCATCAGCGGGCTCCCTCCTCTTGTTCGTTTGTCAAAATATTCCGATTAAAATATTTTTGGCTGATCCGTTCATAAGTTCCGTCGGCAATGATCTTTTGCAGAGCCCGGTTCATCTTCTCCCTTAACCGGTCATTACCTTTGCGAACCGCAATCGCCATGTTATCCGTGGTCAGCGGCTTACCGACATCCTGAATCGGAAATCGCATCTTGTTCATGGCATACAGGCCGACTGCCTGATCCGTAATCACGGCATCAATCCGATCGGTCGGCAAATCCTGCAAGGCGGTAATATCGCTGGTATACTCCACAATATCCGGGGAATATTTTGCAGCAACATCTTTAAACGTACTCGCCTTGACCACACCGATTTTTTTCCCTTTCAGGTCTGCGGCCGATGTAATGCTGCGGTTCCCCTTTTTCACGAAAATCTGCGCCCCTGAACGGTAATACGGGTCGGTAAAGTCAACGGCCTTCTTCCGCTCATCCGTAATCGCCATGCTCCCGATGATCGCATCATACTTTTGCGCCTGCAAGCCGGCAATGATCGTCTCCCAGGGAGTGGTCACGGGCTTCGGCTTCAATCCCATCTCTTTGGCCAGCGCCTTTCCGATTTCCACATCAAAACCGGTCACCCGGCCCCCATTTTTAAAATCACGATAGTTAAACGGCTTGTACAATCCGCTCATGGCAAATGAGAATGTGCCTTTTTCCAGGGTAATCTGCCCTTTTGGCCCGGGACCGGCACAAGCGGTCAAACCCAAAAACGCCATCAGCAAAAAAGAAATACCGGATATCCAAAGGAAACGAATTACAAAAACCTCCTTTTGCCGATGGAAGTTATTTCAAAATAAACTTCTTGATTCTATTTTGAAATAACTTCCATACTTAAATTGTTTCACTCTATAAAACCCCTGTTACCCTTCTATATCGTTTTGCAAATATTTATATTTAAAATAATTATTCCGCAACTACTTACATCCATTCTTCGTCTATAAAAAGAAAGGTTGCTTGCAGAAAAATAAATAAAATGATCTTGAAAAGATTCATTTTTTTCTACACAATGTAACCCAAAAATATTAAAATTAAATTATTAGTCTCCATTAAGCAATTATCTTTTATTCTTCTTTTTATTCGTTTTTTGTTGCATTCCTCAATCCATATTGGGTTGCATTTGACGAGACATGAATGTTTTCTGGAGAGGAGTTTTTGCATGTACAAGGTGATCGGGCTATACAAAAAGACAGAGAAAGAAGAAGAATTTATAAACCATCTCACCAATAACATTATTCCCCAAGCGCTGAAGATTCCCGGGATTATCAAAGTCGATATCACACACCTCGTCCCCTCCCCGTCATCTCCAAGTGATATTAACGAATACAATGACTATTTCCTGATGTGCGAAATCTACTTCGCCAGCTCGGATGCATTGCAACAAGTTCTGGAGAGCGAACAGGGGAAAGCGATCGCCGAAGTCTGGGTGGGAAGCGCCTCTTCCTTCTTAACCACTTACGTCGGTAAAGAGGAATCTTATACAGCGAGTTTATTTACACGCTATCAAACATAAACCTTTGCATGCTTTTCATCCCTTGCAAATATCCATCCCATGTCTGCACTTGAAAAGCTGGCCGGTCCGTACCGGCCGGCTTTGTTTTTGTCCCCGATTGTGGTATGCTACGTTTCGGAAAATCAGGGTTTTGGAAAGGAAGTTCAGTCCATGATCTATCGCTCCTTACGCCGTTTACTGTTTCAGATGGACCCGGAACAGGCTCACGAATGGACGATCCGCTCGCTCAAATGGATGCAGGCAAATCCATGGATAAAAAACTCGTTTCAAAGGCAAATGACCGTGAACGACCCGCGCCTTCACACCACTTACTGGGGACTTTCATTTCCAAACCCCGTCGGACTGGCAGCCGGGTTTGACAAACACGCCAACGTATACCCGGGTTTGGCCGCTCTTGGCTTTGGTTATGTGGAAGTGGGAACACTCACTCCACGGCCGCAAAGCGGAAACCCCAAACCACGCCTCTTTCGGCTTCTTCCCGACCAAGCGGTGATCAACCGTATGGGCTTTAACAACGATGGGGCGGAAGCAGCCAAGGAATCATTTACCCGCCTGCCCCGCCCCTCCATTCCGATCGGCATCAATTTGGGCAAAAACAAGGACACACCCAATGACGAGGCTGCCGTGGATTACCGGAAAGGATTAAATGAACTTTATTCCTGCGGCGATTATTTCGTGATCAATATCAGTTCTCCCAACACCAAGGGATTGCGCGATCTCCAACATGCCGCCTCGTTAAACAGCCTGTTGGCCGCCATCCTGGAAAAGCGCGATGAACTGGCGAAAAAATATGAACAAAAACGGCCAATCCTCTTAAAAATTGCCCCGGATTTAGAGAACGAAGAAGTGGAAGAGATTGTCACCATCGCCCTTGAAAAAGGAATTGACGGTATCATTGCCACCAATACCACCATTTCCCGCGAAGGTTTGTCCTCTCCTTTGCAGAAAGAAACAGGCGGGCTCAGCGGCCGTCCGCTCGTCAACCGCTCCACGGCTATGATTCGCCGAATTTACAAAATCACCCGGGGCCGGGTGCCGATCATCGGAGTCGGCGGGATCTTTACCGGTCAGGACGCCTATGACAAAATCCGTGCCGGGGCCAATCTCATCCAGGTTTATACCGGCATGATCTACCGTGGGCCCTCCATCGCCAAATGGATTAATCAGGAACTGCTCGAACTGATGAATCGGGATCAAGTGTCCAGCATCAGCGATCTGGTCGGTCTGGATCATCAGTAACTCGTCCGTTCATCGCCGGCAAATTTCAGGCTCTCCCTCTTTTTCGTTCGGGAGAGCCTGTTTTATACCGAAGGCGATAAATTCCGTCAAAACCAAAAGTTTCCTGAACAACTTTTGAAACGGAATGAATAAGGCAAGACAGCTGTCCGGGTCTTCAGACCTTCACTCGAAACATCTGAGCCCCTTCCTTGTAAAAAGCCCGGAAAAGTCCGGGCTGCAGCTTCTCCAACTATGCCTTTAACTCTATACCTTTGACATCAAGCTGATATTTCTCTATGGCCTTTTTCAGCCAATTTTGCTTTGGATGATCAATATAATTCGTAAAATCCGGTTCCCGGCGATATTTTTTCACAACCCCCTGCTTCCAAAAGTACTCTTGGATGATCTGCCGGATCTTCTCTGCATCTTCATTTTGACAGCGGATCGTCAGCTTGGCATAAAACTCCTTTGGCCGGCCTTCCTTCCGATAAAATTCAACATGAATGACTGCATGGGGATTGACGTATCTATTTCGAAGAAGATAAAAGCTTGTTTGATTATATTGTAATCGATCCAAGCTATCCTGATGTAGCTTTATGTCCCCCTCTCCATAGCGAATTCTCATCGCTTCTGCGATTTCTTTGATCAATTCCGGTTGTAAATCAACGGTACGCAATTCAAACTGGTACTGCTGATACTCCTCCGGGCAATACTTCTTTTCCGGTGGTTTTTCCGGTACATCGATGTCCAGATTATATTTTTCTGCATAGGGCCTTAACCAATTTTTATAAGGATCATTCACATAGTTTACAAAATCCATGTTATAGTCTTCATAAAGATCTTCCGCTGTTTCCACAAATCTACGGAATGCTTGCTGCACCTTGGGCGCATCTTCTTTCCGGCAACGCACCACTACATGGCAATAATCATTTTCATCTCCGACTCCGGCATAAAAATACACCGCGATCACGGCATTCCGGTCTTTTTCCTCATTTCGAAACAGATAGAACAGATCCTTTTCTCTTCGGTTATACCAAGCATCACCGTAATCCTTTAACTCTTCCCCGGAAATTTGGATCTCCATCGCCTCTGCAAATCCTTTGATTAATTCCTCATCTGCATCCAGGCAATACATCTCCCACTGATATTGTTCATAATCTTCCGGTCGAAACATCTTATCCCTCCTGTTTCTAATGGATCCATCATACGCTCCGACCTGATTATCTGCCTTAATTAATTTTCGATTTTTCCCTTGACAACCGGGACACGTCCTCCGTTCGGTAAACAGGATGAGCCGGTCTCCCTCTTTCCCCGGACTGTTCCCTAGTTTACTGGATATATATTCCAGTATTTTTGGTTCGGAGTCATACTGGCGCCCATGTCCGATATTCTCATTTTCATCAGGTTGATAATCCATTGGGTATACCTCTTCTTGCCCCTCTTTTGCTTTCACATAGTCAAACTTAAACTTATCTCTCGGGACTTCCTTTACCCATCCCTCTTCAAAAATAGGAATGTTTTTCCCGGAATAAGCCTTCAGCTCATGTTCCGAAATTCCCGCGATTTCCACTTTGGCCGTGGCGAAATTTTTGCCTCCGTCTAAAAGAGAATCTCGAAACTTAACAATACTATTTGCTTTATTTTTACTATACCCTTTCGCAGTTAACTGTTTAGTCGCTTTATCCTTATTTTCAGTCCCAACCAATTCAATAATCTCTTCTATTAGCTTTTTCCGTGATTTTTCCGCTTCGGTGGATAAGCCCTGAGTTTGCTTGGCCAGCAGTTCCGGAGTGATTTTTTGTGTGGGGCTGGCCCAGCCGTGCGGGTCGAGTTGGTCGCTGTAGGAGATCACATCTTTCGGGACGCTGCCAGGACGGAAACAATGGAGCGGCCCTTCCGCAGCGGCAAAATACTTGGGCATGGGCTGGTAGCCGAAGCAAGGATCGGCGGACCTGGCCAGATACTTTTCCAGTTTCGCCAAGACCGGCCCTGTCTGTTTCTGGACGGACGCTTTGACCATCTGAACGGCCGGTTGGATCACCGGTTCCATCAAGTGATAGCCACCGACCAACAATCCACCGGTCAGAGCTCCGGCCAGCACGCGTTTGAAGCTGAACTTTCGCCCGTGCAGCCAGTCATCAACGATCGTGGTGCCTGCTCCTTCTCCGGCGCCGATCACGATTTTCCGGGAGAAGAGCTTCTGCATGGCTTTCGGGAAGCGGCTGATCCACCGGCTTCCTTTTTCCATCAATGCACCCGCGGTTTTAAACCGGCTCAAGTAGGGAAGCATTTTCACTCCAAGCCAGCCCAAACCTCGCTCCAACGCTGCGGAGAAGCCCATGCCGCACAGCCCGAGCACTCCGCCGATGCCGCCTTCCAAAAAGGTGGACTGGTCGATTTTCCCGCCATTGAGCAAAACACTGATCCCAAATGAAGTTATCGCGCCCCCCAGAACCGATGCACCGAGCGGTGGCGCAATAAAGCACAAAACCACACCGACGATGATGACGGCGGTAAACAATATGTACCCTTTGTATTTCCAAACCCAGTCCCAGGCGGCGGACAGCCCGTCGACCACGCCGCGCGCAAACTGGTCACATACCTTGGCAATCCAGTCCCAGGCTTCGGCAAAACCTTCTTTCGTTTTCTGCCAGGCAGCCGAAACTTTCTGTTTCGTTTTGGACCAGAGACTGGAAACGCCATCCTTCATCTCTTTCCAAAAGCTGTGATTCTCGTTTTTTGCCTCGGTGACTGCTTTGGACGGTGCCGGTGCAGGGCCCGATTTCACTTTGTCAAAGTGATCATTTACTTCCGGGACTTGGAAGCTCCCGCTCTCGGCATAAACCGGGACATGTCCCAGCAGTCCTGCCCCTGCAAAAATGAGGAGCATGACCACAACCCATTTGAACACGCTCTTCCTCATAGCCCTTTACGGAAAGCAAAAAATCCCCGCTTGCTTTTCCGTAAATTTCCCTCTTTCGCAAAGAGAAAGAATCTATTTAATGGAATTTACCTTCAAATTATATAAAATTTTTCATTCGATGGCAGAATAATTTATTAAAATTTTATACAAAAAGCCCTTAAGCAAATATGCTTAAAGGCTTGTTTCCATCGGTGTAACTTTTTTAACTTTGCTGCACCCCCCGTCCAACAACCCGTTCTCGCCGGCGAGAGCATCGTATGACCTGCTACTACCCCTACTTTCTGGTCTTCGCATTTTGAATAATCCGAGAGATTGAAGATATTACATTGCAATGACAGGCGACTGGGTCTGGATCGTACTGACCATCTTCTTGAAAATAAGAAATTGGTTGCCTTCTACTTCGATTGAAATGGTGAATTTGTCAAAATCCCGAATCACTCCCCTGTATTGAAATCCATTCACCAAAAACAATGTAACCGGTATGTTCCTTTCCACCAGCTGCGTAAGAAAATTCTCCTGAATGTTGTCCATCAGGACCATTCTCCTTCCTCTCGTTTTAACGTCTTCTACTGCATTTCTTTCCCAATTCCCCCTCAGGCAAACGAATTCCTCTTTTCCATCGTCTTCTCGTCGTTTTTCCGCTCTCCCCTGACATAAAACCGGCATCATGAATAAAATAAAACCAGCAATTCAGCAATGTACAGAAAAGAATACAAATTTAATAATCTAATAAATTCATCCTAATAATGTATAAATATATTGCTATATAAAAATAGAGGCGTTATAATATATTAAGGCTAAATATTTTGATTTTTCAATTAAATATTATTGGGAGGAGTGCTTGTGTTTCGGAATCGGTGGGGATCTTGTTTGCTCATCTTCCTGCTTGTCCTCGCTTTTAGTCCGGCCATGTTGTTTTCCGGCAGCACCCGGGCATCCGCTGTGCCTTCTTCAGAAAGCGGTTCCTCCAAACCCGTTTACCATCCCGGGCCTCTTTATGAACAGTTTAGGCAGGCAGCGAAGGAATTTCATGTTCCCTTGACCATTCTGCTCGCCGTCAGCTACGCCGAAACGCACTGGCAAGATCATCACGGAAAACCGAGTGAACTGAACGGTTACGGGTTGATGCACCTGGCCGATAATCCAACGAACCATTCACTGCCGGAAGCCAGTCAGTTGCTGGGCATTCCGGAAAATCAGCTCAAAAATGATGTCAAACAAAATATCCGCGGCGGTGCAGCCGTTCTCGCCCAGCGGGCCAAAGAGCTGAATCAGGGCAAGCTGCCGCAGGATTTGGCCAAATGGTATACTGCTGTCGCCGCTTACAGCGGGCTATCCTCCAAACTGACGGCCAAGTGGTATGCAGATGAAGTTTACAGCCTGATCAACCACGGCGCCTATCGTCTGGTCGACGGCAAAGATATGTTTATCCGTCCGACGCGGGTGATCCCCGACAAAGGTATCTATGCCGACGTGAAAGCGGTGCAGGCGGCAGCCACTCCGGACTATCCCTATGCCAATTGGGTTGCCGCCTCCAGCAGCAATTACACGGCAGCCAATCGCGTGGCAGACGGAAACAGCATCAATTATATCATTATTCATACAACAGAGGGTTCCTACAGCGGCACCATCAGCTGGTTCCAAAATCCGCAGGCGCAGGTGAGCTCACACTATGTCATCCGCTCCAGCGACGGGGAAATCACGCAGATGGTCCAAAACAAGGACATCGCCTGGCATGCCGGTAACTGGGATTACAACGTCCACAGCATCGGCATCGAACATGAAGGATATGTCAGCGATCCATCCTGGTTTACTGATGCGATGTACCGCGCCTCCGCCAGTTTGACGCGCTGGCTCTGCGACAAGTACGGAATTCCCAAAGACCGTTCCCACATCATCGGACACAATCAGGTTCCAGGTTCCACGCACACCGACCCCGGCTCCGGATGGGACTGGAACTATTATATGTCACTGGTCAACCAATCATCCTCATCCACGGAGATCGTTGTCGACAATTCCAATACATCCCGCGTTTCCGTCAGCGGCAACTGGGCGCTCAGCTCCTGGAACTCCCAAAAATACGGAGCCGACTATTACTATACCACTCCCCAGGCGGTCAGCGAACCTGTCTGGTTCAAATTTAACGTACCTTCTTCCGGTTCCTACAGCGTTTACGCCTGGTGGCCCGCTGATCCCGGCTATAACAGCAACACGCCCTATATCATCAGGACATCCAGCGGAAATCAAACGGTTTATGCCAACCAGCAAGCGGGCGGAGGAAAATGGAATTATCTCGGCACCTTCAATCTCCCCGCAGGCGATCAATACATCGTCGGGGTTTCCCGCTGGACATCGGGAACAGGCTATGTGATTGCCGATGCGGTGAAGCTGGTAAAAAATTAATGCGAAAATAAGTGTTCAAAGCCGGTAACGCCGGATGATGGCGTTGTCCCGGCGTTTTTTTGTGAGCATGTGTTGCCGGTCTGAGGCCGGTGCGCCGATCCCCCGCAAATTTGCCTGGTTCCCCCGTGCTTACCAACTTTTTTTATTTCCTTCTTGATATCAGAACATATGTTCGTGTATGATGATTAGCAAAGGGGGGAGCGGGATGAATGTGATCAACTTTCATCAATGGTATGAGAACCGTTTGTATCTTGCGCTTATGCATCAATCCGAACCGAAGCGAACCTGGAAATATGAACCGCCGCAAATTGAACCTGACCAATTGGAATATATGGCTTTTTTACTGGAAGAAGCACATGAACTGGAAAAACCGGTTCTGGTCACGTATGCGGGCAAACACTCCCCGCTGCAATTTTACGGTCAAGTGATTCACGTCCAACCTTATGAAGGTTGGTTTATCATGGCTAACGGCCAGATAAAGCAACGGCTCCGCTTTCGTCAGCTGATCGAAGTGGACTGGTTCTGAAACAAAAGAAGCCCCGGGGTTTCCCTCGGGGCTTAAGCTTATGCCTGCACTTTTATCAATCTTTCCCGGATGCGTGTCAATAAAAGATAGACGATCGGAACAATAAACAAGGTTAAAAAGGTGGAGGAAGTAAGCCCGCCGATGACGACAACTGCCAGCCCCTGGGACATCAGGGTTCCTTCTCCATACCCCAGTCCGAGGGGGAGAAGCGCGAAGATCGTGGCAAAGGCAGTCATCAGGATCGGCCGCAAACGAGTGCCGGCCGCTTCGAGCAAGGCTTCTTCGATCCGGAGTCCGCGCGCCTGCACCTGTTTGACGCGGTCGATCAGGACGATGGCGTTGGTAACCACGATTCCGATCAGCATCAAAGCACCAATCATCGCGGAAACGCTGATCGGCTGCCCGGAGATCCATAATCCCGCCAGCCCGCCGATCACAGCGAACGGCAGGGAGAAGAGAATGGTAAAGGGTGCGGTCGCCTCGCCAAATGAGATCATCATTACGATGTAAACGGCGGCAATGGCCACCACCATCGCCACGCCCAATTGGGCAAAGCTTTTATTCATCTCTTCCGTGTCACCGCCGATTCTGACGGAAATACCTTTGGGGATCTTCACCTGATTGATCGCCGATTGCACTTCCCGGGAGACAGCCCCCGTATCCTTGATCGTCACATCTCCGGAAACGGTGGCATAGCGCTGACCGTTTTGCTTTTGAATCGAAACCGGTCCGCTCACGACTTTGACATCGGCGATTTCCCCCAGTTTGATCAAATCGCCCGTCTGCGACAAGATCTGGATCTCTTTCAGCCGGTTGAGAGAATTGAGATCGTTCTCCTCCAGACCGAGGCGAACGTCCTCTGCAGTCGGGCCATTGTTTATCTCAAACACTTTATCGGCATCGAGAAGGCCTCGTATGGTATAAGCCACTTGTTGCGCCACCAGTCCTTTGCGGGCGGCTTTGGCTTCATCCACATGGACATCGACAATTTGCCGGCTGGCACTCAGATTGTTGCTCACATTGGTCAAACCGTGGACGTGTTTTAACCGGGAGGTGAGCGCTTCGGTCACATTTTTGACCTGGTCCATGTTGCTTCCCTGAATGCTTACGGAAATTGAACTGGAAGGCGGTCCGACGCTCCTCACTTCATTCACTTCGATTTCCCCTTGTTGCCCCAGCGGTTTTAATTCCGTCCGCACTTGGTTCAAAAAGGGATCCATGTTGGTGTGATCAGCCAGTTTGACGAAAATGGAGGCGCGGTTCGGACTGCCGATGCTGCCATCGGACATCAACTGTCCGCGCAGGTTCCCCACCGAAGAGGAGATGATCTCAACTTCCGGGTGTTTCTTCAGGGTCTTCTCAATCTTACCGGTAACCTCATTTGTCTTTTCGAGATCGGTTCCGGAAGGCATTTTCAAATTGACCTGCATCGCCTTCTCTTTTTCCGAAGGCAGAAAACTGGTGCCCACGAGCGGAACCAGTCCAAGGCTCAGGACAAGGAGCGCGACGGCTCCGCCCAGCACGATCGCCTTATGGCGAAGCGACCACGCCAGTGCCTTTTTATAGCCGGAAGCAAAGCGGCTGTGACTGCGCTTCTCGCTCATTTTTGTCCCGCGCAGCAACATGATTTTGGACAGAACCGGAACAATGGTAACAGCGACCAACAAGGAGCAAAGCAAGGCAATCGCAACTGTCACGGCAAACGGATAAAAGACCTTGCCGACAATCCCGTCGATAAACCCGAGCGGAATAAAGACGGACACCGTTGTCAGCGTTGAGGAGGTGATCGCTGCCCCCACTTCTTTGGTCGCCAGGTAGATAATCTCCGACGTGCGTTCTGGTTTGCGCATCAGATGGCGGTAAATGTTCTCAATGACGACGATGCTGTCATCCACCACCCGTCCGACTGCTACGGCAATTCCCCCCAAAGTCATAATGTTGAGGGAGATATCCGCCTCTTTTAATAACACGATCGTGGCAAAGATCGAAATGGGAATCGAAATGATCGAAATCAGGGTAATCCTGAATTTGCGAAGGAAAAGCAGGATGACCACCGAGGCGAACAGCGCACCAAGCAGCCCTTCGCGAATCATTGAACGAATCGATGCTTTCACGCCCTCCGATTGATCAAACAGCTTGATCAGATGGAGATCGGGATTTGCTTTTTTCAATCCGGCAATTTTCTTGTTGACCTGAGTGGCCACATCGACTACATTGGCATCCGGATTTTTGATGATGTCGATATTGACCGACGGCTTCCCATCGGTACGGGTGATCATGGTATTGTTATCCGCTGATTCAGTAATGGTGGCGATATCGCCCAATTTTACCGTCTTGATCTCCGGGTTTTTCAGTTCGGGTTTTTTCGTTTTGGCGGAAGGAAGCGAAGGTTTTCCCGCCATATTCAGCTTCGGCACGGACAATTTCGACTTGGTCCCGGCACCGGACGCTTTCATTTTCTCACTGAGCTGTTTCAGCACGGCCATATTGATGGCGATATCGCGCTGCAATTCAGCCGCTTTCGCTTTCAGTCCGGCATCATCGGGATTTTGTTGCAGTTGCTGAAGCGTTTTGTTCAGTTCCAACTGATCGCCGAGCACCTGTGCCTGTTTGGCCTGTGCCATTTGCAGCATGGCCATTCCCTGACTCATCTGGCCCATTCCTTGTCCCAGGCCGTTGACTGCCTGACCGAGCCCTGATACCGCCTGACCCAGTCCGCCGACCGCCTGTCCCAACTGTCCCATTCCCTGGCCGATCTGATTGAAGGCATCCTGCATTCCTTCTCCGGGGTTTGCCGGAACCGTGAGTTCGTAGTTCTTTAACTGGTCGATATTCGTGATTTTTTGGTTGATCCGAATCGGCATATCGACAGAGCCCGATTCCAGGTCACCGACAGGCAGGGACATGTCGGCACTTTGCAGGGCCTGCTCGACCTGCTGCAACGACAAGTTATATTTTTTCAATTGATCCGGTTTGAGGCGAATATAGACCGCTTTGGCCCCTTCTCCCTTGACTTGCACTTCACCGACACCGTCAACCGTCTCCAGCTCCGGCTTCGCTTTGTCGGTTACCCAGCGTTCGAGATCAGCCGCATTTTTCTTGTCGCTGGTCACAGCCAGGGTGATCAGCGGGTACGTATTTAAACCGAATCGGTTAAAAGTGGTGTTCATCACGCCATCCGGCAGTTTGAGACGATGGATGGCATCTTGCATCTCCTGCTGCGCCTTATCCAAATCAGCAGAAAAATCAAATTGCGCTATAACCACGGACGTGCTGTCCGCAGAAACGGAGGTGACTTTCTGTACCCCCTTTACTCCCATCACTTCTTTTTCAATCGGCCCCGTCACTTTCTGATCAATGTCCTCCGGCGACGCTCCCGGATAAGGAGTAATCGCGACAATGACCGGAAAATCGATGTCCGGCATTGCTTCCATCTTAAGCTGTGACGCTTCGTACAGCCCGCCGCCGATTACCAGGATCACCAAAAGGACGATCGCCGACACATTTTTCAAAGAAAACCGGGTCAGCCAGCTCACTCTTGGCCCTCCTTTTTTTGCGTAAAAAAACTTGCCGGTGTCTGCATGGTCACCGAGCAAGTTTTTCTCCCCTTCCCAACAAAGTTTCATGTGCTGTCTATAGATTATTTCTGAATAACCTTACAAATTACAAATAAAACTTAATAAATAATCACTATCATCTTACCGAACAGGCGGAGGGTGGGTCAATTTCCGTTTTGTGAACTTTCATGTTCCTCCGTCTTCGCCGTCCACACGGATCAGGCGAATCGGATTTCCGGCGGCAAAGGCCCGGGGAGGCACATCCCGGGTTACGACAGAACCGGCTCCGATCACGGCATGATCCCCGATTGTCACTCCGGGCAAAATGGTGGTGTTCGCTCCGATCATCACATGATTCCCGATCGTTACTTCGCCCAGACGATACTCGTCGATCAGGTATTCATGTGTCAAAATTGTGGAATTGTAACCGATGATGCTGTTGCGGCCGATCCGGATTTTCTCCGGGTAGAGAATATCCATCATCACCATAAACGCCACTGCCGTTTTCTCCCCCACTTCCATCCGCAAAAAGGTGCGATACAGCCAATTTTTCAACCACATAAAGGGAATGTACCTGGCAATGACGATTACGAGCGTATTTTTGAACACTTTCCAAAACGAAACCGTCCGGTAAACCTGCCATAGCGAATTGGCCCCCTTGACGGGATAGCGTTCCGTTTTTCTCATGCGGCGGTCCCCCTATGAGCGGACTCCGACAATTTGCAGCAAGTCCCTCATATCCTCCAAATAATAATCGGGATCATACTTTTTCAATTCCTCCGCATGCAAGCTCCAGGCTACGGCTGCCGAAGCGACACCTGCCCGTTTCGCCGCCAGGATATCATAACGGCTGTCCCCGACCATGATCACCTGTCCGGGTGTTCCGCCCAAATGCTCCATGGCCAGAAAAATCATATCCGGCTCCGGCTTCGCTTTTTCCGTATCGCCTATGCAAACGACTGTTTTCATAAACCGTCCCAGATCAAAGAGTTTTAAACCCATTTCCACGACAAGGCGGCGTTTGTTGGAAACAACCCCCATCAGCACTCCGGCCCGGTCCAGCTCGCTGAGCGTCTCCCGGACATGGGGAAATTCCAACACCAATTCGTCGTGTTTTCTCTCATTAAAGGCATGATAGGTCTTCACCATCTCCTCAGCCTGATCGGGATCAAAGCGGCGCATCTGGTCGTAAAGAGGCTCACCCATAATCTCCAGAACATCCTGCTCGGTGTATTTCCCCGGACAATGAAGTTCCAATGTATGCATAAAGGAAGCCAAAATCAGCTCATTTGTATTAATCAAAGTCCCATCCAGATCAAAAAGCAGAATCGGTTTTTTCACTCGTTCTCCTCTCCTTATGCTTCATTTGTCTCTACGGCCGACCGGTAAGGAACCCAAGCCCGCCTGCTCAGACGGCGCCATAAAATCATGCCCAGTCCGATCAGCATCCCGAGCAGACTGACCAATTGCGCCACCCGGATGTTACCATGCTCCAGACTCCCCGCCTGAAGCCACGCTCCCAACGGCTGCCACAATGCATTCAGCATGTCGCTTAACCACATTGGACCGGTGAAGGAAAGACTGTCAGTCCGCAATCCTTCGATAAAAAAGCGGCCCAATGAATACCATACCATATATGTAAAAAAGATTTCTCCGCGGCGCAAGTTGATTTTGCGAAGCAACAGGAGGAGGAGAAAGCCGATCCCGTCCCATATCGATTCATACAAAAAAGTGGGCTGGTAATAAACGCCCTGGATATTCATCTGGCTGATGATCCATTCGGGCAACTGAAGAGCTTCCAGCATCGCCCTGCTGACCATCCCCCCGTGCGCTTCCTGGTTGATAAAATTCCCCCACCTTCCCAGCGCCTGGCCGAGCAGAATGCTGGGGGCAATAATATCCGCCATGTTCAAAAAGGAAAGGTGGTATTTTCTCATAAAGAATGCCCCCGCCAGAAAAGCTCCGAGCAACCCGCCGTGAATTGCAAGCCCTCCATTCCACACGGCAAAAATGTCCATCGGGTGATGGAGATAATACTCCCATTGAAACCCGACGTAATAAAGGCGCGCTCCCACAACGGCCGCCGGCAGCACCCAAACCACCAAATCCAGAAAAATTTCAGCTGGCAGCTGGTGACGCTTTCCTTCCCGGATCGCAAGCCATAATCCCAGAAGGGCAGAACTGCCCAGGATAATTCCATACCAGTAAATGAGGATCGGTCCCAGGGAAAAAGCGACCGGATCGATCACAGCCAAAGTCATCGTTTTTCCGCTCCTTTTCTGTGAAAGTTCATTGGAGAAATCGGGGTATTGTCCCCTTTTTGTTTTGACTGTACCTTCATCCCGAGGAAGATTTGAAAGTCCGCTTATCGGCAGGCATGTTGATTTGCATCAAATATTGATTAATCAACAGACCTGATTCATTCAACATTTCTATTTATTTTAACCTATTTTTTCCAGATAACATCAAAAACCGGGACTGCATATGAAAAATATTTTCGTCTGTTCTCTTTATCAAATTTACATACTGTTCAAAAAAATATATCCCCCCGGCCTTTTCCAATGCCTCTGACTGGTATAACATAAGAAATGATCCCAAAAATGTTCGCTTAAACCCTGAAATTTAAAATTTATTCACTTATCTCCCCGTTTTTATTATGGACAGAAAAAGTCAGATTCATTAAAATAATATACACAATATTTTGGAGGGATTTATATTGCTTGCAATCAATCCGTCGGATCCGTCCCTGGAAGGCGATGAAGAACGTTATGACTGTATGGAATGCGGAGCACAAGAAAGCATCGTGATCATCGACAACCGGGGTTTTTGCAGCACGCCGGGCTGCCTCCATAATGATCCGGTTCAATTTGTCTTTTTTCCCCAGTGGCCCAAACCAAAGGCGTGCCATATTGAGCGAAAAAGATTTTTAAAGTGACCATAAACAAGAGGTGCCGAACCATGATTCAGCACCTTTTTTGCGTTTAATCCCAGTCATCCGTCTCGTCGATCGCTTCGCCCAGTTGCTGCACAAATTGCTGGGCAGCATGATAACCCATGCGCTTAAGACGAAAATTCATCGCCGCCACTTCAATGATGACGGCCAGATTTCGCCCGGGGCGCACCGGAATGATCAACTGCGGCAACTCGGTATCAATGATGCGGATTTTTTCCTCATCCAGGCCGAGACGGTCATATTGCTGTTTTTCCTGCCATGCTTCCAAATGGATGGCCAGCGAAATTTTCTTTTTGTCCCGAACCGCCCCCGCTCCGAACAAGGTCATCACATTGATAATTCCCAGCCCGCGAATTTCCAGCAGATAGCGGATCAATTTGGGAGCATGTCCGATCAGCTCCCCTTCTTCGGTCTGCTGAATCTCCACCGCATCGTCGGCCACCAGGCGATGCCCGCGCTTGACCAGTTCCAACGCGGTCTCACTTTTGCCGATCCCGCTTGAGCCTGTGATCAGAACCCCAATGCCGTATACATCCACCAATACTCCGTGAAGGGTGGTCATCGGGGCCAGATGTTTTTCCAGGTAATTGGTTAACTTGCTGGCGAATCTCGTCGTTGCCACCGGTGTGCGCAAAATCGGAATCTTTCTTGTCTCGGCCGCCTTGATCAATTCAGTGGGAACCTCAAAATTGCGCGTGACGATAAAGCACGGAATTCGCGGATCGCACAAACGATCAAACCGTTTTTTTCTCTCCTCGCCGCTCAGTCTGTCGATAAAGGAAAGTTCGGTTTTTCCGAGGAGCTGGAGCCGTTCCGTCGGATGAAACGTAAAAAAGCCTGCAAGTTCCAATCCCGGGCGATACAGATCAGAGACCTCCACTTCCCTGTTCAGCTGGTCCCATCCGCAAATGACTTCCAGATCAAAATCCTGCACCAGATGTTCCAATGTCACTTTTTTCATCAATGGTCTCTCCTACTTCGCTTCTTGCCACCATCTGTAAAGAAGAAGCGACTGGGTCAGCATCCAGTCGCTCATGCCTATGCCTAAGTTTACAATACTGTTTTTTCCGTTTCCTTGTCAAAAATATGCGCTTTATTCATGTCGAACGCCAGCTTGATTCGCGCCCCGGGTGCATATTGGGTTCGTGCATTCACTCTGGCGGTCAGCCATTTTTCCCCAAAACCGCTCATGTATAAATACATTTCCGCTCCCATATTTTCGGCCACTTCCACTTTGCCTTCAAAGGCGCTGTCCGGGGAAGCCTCGAAAAAGACCGGTTCATCATGCACCGCTTCCGGACGGATGCCAAACACCACTTCCTTGCCGACATATCCTTGTTCACGCAGCCCGGAAGCCTTCCCTGCCGGAATTTTTACTTTGGCGCCGGTAGTGGTGAAATAAACATCGCCACTTTCCTCAATGAGGGATCCTTCAACGAAGTTCATGGACGGAGAGCCGATAAATCCTGCCACAAACATATTGGCCGGCTTGTTGTAAATTTCGGTCGGGGTATCCACCTGCTGAATGACACCGTCACGCATAACGACAATGCGGTCCCCCATGGTCATCGCTTCCGTCTGGTCATGGGTGACGTAAATAATCGTCGTTTCCAGGCGCTGATGCAGCTTGCTGATCTCTGTCCGCATCTGCACGCGCAATTTGGCATCCAGATTGGAGAGAGGCTCGTCCATCAGGAACACCTGCGGTTCGCGAACGATGGCCCGGCCCAGGGCCACCCGCTGCCGCTGGCCACCGGATAATTGCTTCGGCTTCCGGTCCAGCAGGTGTTCAATATCCAAAATCCTGGCCGCTTCATGCACCCTTTCTTTGATTTCCTCTTTTTTGAATTTGCGCAACTTCAAGCCAAACGCCATGTTTTCATATACTGTCATATGAGGATAAAGTGCATAGCTTTGAAAAACCATGGCAATGTCGCGATCTTTGGGCGGAACGTCATTGACCAGGCGGTCACCGATATACAGTTCCCCTTCGGAAATATCCTCCAAACCCGCGATCATCCGTAAAGTCGTTGATTTTCCGCATCCTGAGGGACCGACCAGGACGAGAAACTCTTTGTCTTTAATGTCCAGATGAAAGTCTTTAACCGCAGTAAAACCGTTGTTATATCTCTTAAAGACATGATTGAGCCGGACTTGGGCCATTCGGTTTCCTCCTTGATAGCGCTTTCTGTTTAATTAAAATCTATTTTAGATTAAAGATTAAAAATATTCTATGTACAAATCGCACAAACCTTTTTTGGCAGTTTGCACAACCCATCATTCCGCATCTTTTTGCAACAAGAGCAACATGATTTTCACCAGCACGGCATCGTCAAACGAACGCACATCATAGCCTGTTTCCTGTTTAATGCGGTCCAAACGGTACAAAAGCGTATTGCGATGAATATAAAGATGCCTTGCCGTTTCACTGATGTTGAGATTAAATGCAAACAGCGCTTTCAGCGTTTTCGCCAACTCGGGTTCTTTCAGCAGAGAAACGGAAGGGAAATTTTTCTTAAACAAGGCGACGGCCTCATCGTCCAATTGCGTAATCAGCTTTTCCAGTTCCAGCTTCCAGGTCGCCATCACCTGGCGCTCCGGATAAAAAATGCGGAACAGCCCGGCCGCTCTCCGAAGTTCACTCCACATGCGGGCCGCTTCTTTCGCATGATGAATCGGCGGATGCACCAGCACCCGAATCCAGGTTCCGGCTTCACCGGCAAACACCTCGCACAATTCCTCTGCCGCTTTTTCCAGCGACCGTTTGAAATCCGTCCCTTCGCTGAATGATGACAAAGAGGCCAGCACCAGCCATTCGCGCTCATGGATGGAGATCACCCATGCCATCTCTTCCCCGAAATAAGCTTGAAACAATTGGGCGGGCTCATCAGCCGTTCCTCCGGCCGGTGAAGTTAGCTGGACGTAAAAAGGCACACGATCGTTCCATGAAAGCTTGGCGATTTCGGGCGGAACCGGAACCTCCCCTTCATCCTTCACCAACGATTGGAACCAGTCGGAAAGGCTAATCCCCTCCCCCTGTCCCCGCCGGTCCCGCAGCCACAGTTCCACCAATGCGCACTCACGCGGGGTTAAGGGAATTTCAAAGGTAAAGGCCGTTCCGGACGGCAAATAAAAAACCGGTGAAGTTCCCTCCATCGGCTTCTTCACCCGTGCCCCGGCACCGATCGCCCGCTCCAGCTCCCTCAGCCATTTCTGTTCCTGCGGGGATAACCAGACCATTTGGCACTTCGCTCCTTGTTAAAAAGATTTCACAACCAAAAAGATCTTCTCATTTCATCGTCAGTATACAAGATTCCACCCCTGCAAACAAAGCACCAGCCACTAATACTCACTCAAAATCATGACACAAAAAAGAATTTGTCATCGAATAAAATGGATGATACTTTTCTATACAAGGATTTCGAAACTCCAATGTAAAATAGATTAGGAACAGTTCCGGAAGATGCGCCGAACAACAGCGGTGCAAACCTGAGCAGGAGTGATAATGAATGGCGCGAAAAATCGCATGGTTGCTGATCGTAGCAGGAGTTCTCCTGCTCGGTTACAACGCATATCAGTGGTGGGGAGAAATCCGGGTCGCCGTCGTTGATCCGAAAATGGCGATGGCCATCTCAAAAGAATGGGACGACAGAACCAGGATGCCCTCACTCGACAAAGGGGAACCGGTCACCGGTGAGCACGCCAAAAAGGGAACCGTCGTCGGACAGTTGGTGATCCCCCGTCTCGGAGCCATCCTCCCCATCGTGCAGGGAACGGACGCGGACTCCCTGAAAAAAGGCGTCGGGCTGTATGAAGGATATGGCACGGTAAATCCAGGGGAAACCGGCCATGTCGTCCTGTCCGGCCACCGCGATACCGTTTTTCGCGGAGTGGGAAAATTGCAAACGGGCGACCGCCTCTATGTAAAATATCACCATAAGGTCTTTACATACCAAATTCGCAAAACGTGGATCACCAAGGCGGATGACCTCACTGTCATCGTTCCGATCCCCCGTCCGGTTCTGTCCCTGACCACCTGTTATCCTTTTAACTACGTCGGCAGCGCACCGGACCGGTATATCATCCGCGCCGATTTGATCAAGATCGAAAACGAAAACCAAAAAGACACCCAAACATTGGGCAATTAAATCCTGTCATCAACCAGCGTTGCCACCACCAGCCATTCAGGCAGGAAGTGGTGTCCCCTTCCGCCGGGGGCCCCGGAATCGGGGAAGTCAGGAGGGGATACCATAACCCTGACCTGCGATGCACTTTCTCACTTTCACAAAAAATGGAGACGGCACGTTGACACCGACCCCCACTCATCGATTTAATCCATAATTCGGTCAGCAATCCACGATGCCACGGCTACAATCAATGCGCCGAGGAAGGCAGGCACAAACCCGTTGACATCAAATCCCCTGATCAGCGCACCAGTCAACCAGAACAAAATGGCATTGACCACGAGTGAAAACAGCCCGAGTGTGACGATATTGATCGGGAGGGTGAGCAACATAATCAGCGGCCGGATAATCAGGTTTATCAGCCCGAGTACCAGTGCGGCCAACAGTGCCGTTCCCCAGCTTTGCACATAAATTCCCGTGACGATTTTGGATGCCAGCAAAACGGCCAGCGAATTAATCACGAGCCTCACAATAATGCCCATCTCAATTGCCTCCTTGCTTTCAGGCATATGACTTTCAAAGATTTTTCCTTTAATTTCCGCTTCATTCTGCAGCAAAGTCCCCATTTCTCTCGGTTCCATCCATTATTTGGTTGGTCAATCCCCTTCCTCCGTTATTTCTTTCCCGTTTTTTACAAGAAAAACGCGTTTCTCATACATGATTTTTCCTTTAATGCGCAACCTCTAAAATGAGCTTGCAACCTGGATGGCAACGTTTTCAAAACCCTTATTTCCATGCGGTTTTCCCCGATTTTTACATGCAGTTTTTTTTTATTTATAGTATACTTTTGGGAGTTGAAATGTACGTTTTTCGTATGGCGCAAAGGAGTGGACAACATGAAACTAGGAATGATTGGCCTCGGCAAAATGGGGATGAATCTGGTTCTGAACCTGCTTGATCATCAACATGAAGTGGTAGTATACGACGTCAATCCGGAGCCAAGACAAAAACTGGCCGAAAAAGGAGCGATTGCGGCTGATTCGGTACAAGCCCTGATTGCAGACCTCCCGTCTCCGCGGGTGGTATGGCTGATGGTTCCTGCCGGTGAAATCATCGATACGCTGTTACAAGATATTCTTCCGCAACTGCAACAAGGGGATATCGTAATCGATGGCGGAAATTCCCATTATAAGGATTCTCTGCGCCGGAGCAAACAATGTGCGGAAAAAGGAATTCATTTTATGGATGTCGGCACTTCCGGCGGGATGGAAGGGGCACGTGAAGGCGGCTGCTTCATGATCGGCGGCGACAAAGAAGCATTTGCCCATATCGAACCTCTCTTCCGCGATCTCGCTGTAAAAGACGGCTATCTTTATACGGGCGAAAGCGGCAGCGGACACTTCCTGAAAATGGTGCACAATGGAATTGAATACGGCATGATGCAAGCAATCGGTGAGGGGTTTGAGGTTCTCGACAAAAGCCAATTCAATTATGACTACGAGGATGTAGCCCGCGTTTGGGCCCATGGCTCGGTTATCCGCGGCTGGCTGATGGACTTGACGCAAAACGCCTTCTCCAAAGATCCGCGCCTTGAAGGAATCCGCGGCGTCATGCACGCATCCGGCGAAGGACAATGGACGGTTGAAACGGCTTTGGAACTCAAAGCGGCTGCTCCGGTGATCGCCATGTCACTGTTTATGCGCTATCGTTCCCTGGAAGAGGATACCTTCCACGGAAAAGTGGTTGCTGCATTGCGAAACGAATTCGGCGGACATGCTGTCGAGAAAAAATAATGCGGACACAGGCTTTCCCGAAATACATCGGGGAAGCCTTTTTATTGCCGGATCTGCGTCAATCGCATCACTGTGACTTCCCCGTTTGCTCCCGATGATTGACGGCCAATCTTCGTTATTTTATGATTAAGTTTACATTGAGGTCGAGTCTCCGTAAGTTTTTATACTAACTGTATTAATTATGATTACAGTATGCTTGGAGGAAGACGGTTAGTGAACAGTGAATTTACAATAGCAGTGCACAGCTTGGTATACTTAACCCATCTGCCTGGTCACATGGCAAGCAGTGAATCGATTGCAGCCAATGTTTCCACCCATCCGGCACGAATTCGCAAGGTGATGGGATGCCTGCGAAAACACGGATTTGTGAAAACAAAAGAAGGGATCGGCGGGGGGTATATTCTGGATTGCGACCCGGACGAGATAACTCTGGCCCAGGTCTATCGCGCAGTTTCCTGCGGATCATTTAAGCCGTCCTGGTGCACCGGAGACCCCGAACAAACTTGTCCGGTTTCATCCAATGCCCAACGGGTTATGGATCAGATTTTCGCCGACGCTGA
This sequence comes from Thermoactinomyces sp. CICC 10523, assembly GCF_016055105.1. Taxonomy (NCBI): domain Bacteria; kingdom Bacillati; phylum Bacillota; class Bacilli; order Caryophanales; family Thermoactinomycetaceae; genus Thermoactinomyces; species Thermoactinomyces sp. CICC 10523. The sequence continues at coordinate 69,731 of NZ_JAECVX010000008.1, read as the reverse complement.
AGCGTATTTTGAAACCTATTTGGCCCGGATTACGATACGTTCCGTTTTGGAAAAAATAAAACAGTGTCCATAATCCCGGTTTCTTTTTCCCTTACTGTCATTAAAATAATTACAGATTGGATCGTCGTAACTTCCTCCATCGTTTACGTGAAAATAAACTGTAATCAGTTCTATAACATTTAGAGCGCGCATAAAAATCGGAAGACCGCCCCAATGTAAGAGATAATGCAGGTTTATATTAATCCAAAAACACCCGACACACGAAAGGAATGAACATACAAAATGAACAAACAATCCATTAAGGAGCAAGTTCTTGAAGCATTCCGCTTTCGTCATGCCACAAAAAAATTTGATCCAACCAAGAAGATCACGGATGAAGATTTTAACTTTATTTTGGAGACAGGGAGATTATCCCCCAGCTCGGTTGGACTGGAGCCGTGGAAATTCCTGGTTGTGCAAAACCGTGAACTGAGAGAAAAATTGAGAGAACTTTCATGGGGAGCTCAAGGTCAACTTCCCACTGCCAGCCATTTTGTCGTGATTCTCGCCCGCACCGATGCCCGATTTGATTCCGATTATGTCAAAAACCATATGATCAATGTTAAAAAGATGCCGGCCGAACAGTTGGAAGCGCTGAGCGAGCGGTACAAATCGTTCCAGAAATCCTTTCACATCCTGGACAATGACCGGTCCTTGTTTGACTGGTCATCAAAACAGACCTATATCGCTTTGGCAAACATGATGACGGCTGCGGCGCAAATCGGCATTGATTCTTGCCCGATTGAAGGTTTTGACCCCGATGCCGTAAACCGGCTGCTCGCCGAAGAAGGCTTGCTGGAAGACGGAAATTTCGCTGTCTCTGTCATGGTCGCCTTCGGTTATCGGGCAGAAGATCCTCATCGCCCCAAAACAAGAAAAAGCTTGGATCAGGTCGTCGAATGGATCGAATAACAAAATCAAGCAAGATTCGCACCCTGCCATCCGGACGGAGGCAGGGTTTTCTTCACCATTTCAGCGGATTACCAACAACGGTGCTTCACTCATATCTGTGTTCAATCAGCCCTTCCGTTCCAGGTGCACAACCATTCGTCAGCTTCACCGTTTGGTCTCTTTCGTCAAACAAAGAACCGCTGTTTTCCGCCGGGCCGGGTCGAATCGTTTGCCATGGTCGATCTTCACACAGTCAGGCGAGATCCTCCATGAGCGATCAGGAAAATCGTTTTGCCTCTCTCCTGCACGCAGTCTTGAATCACCAGCCAGTCTGCACCTTCCCCAAGCGAAAACTATTACTTGTTAATAATAATTATAATTTAATATTGACTTCAATCTGAAGGGATGATATCGTAAAAATACAGACATGAGGATGGCCATCCTCCTGTTTCAAATTATTGTTTACAGGAGGAATCTTTCATGAACAAACGAACTGTCGGCTTGCCGGCACCTGACTTTGATCTTTTATCGACCAAGGATCTGTCATCACTGAATGAACGGATCAAGTTACGAGATTACCAAGGCAAATGGCTGCTTCTGTTCTTTTATCCCTATGACTTTTCTTTCGTCTGCCCAACGGAACTTCGTGCCCTGTCCGAACGTTATGAGGAATTTAAAGATTTGGATTGTGAAGTGATCGGAGTAAGTACGGACAGTATCTACACGCACCGCGCCTGGATTCAAACACTGCCGGCCGATAACGGTTTGGGAGCGATCCGCTATCCTTTGGCTTCAGACCGAACAAAAGAAGTGGCCCGGGCCTATGGTGTGCTGAATGAACAAACAGGGGTGGCGGAACGAGGTTTGTTTATCATTGATCCGCAAGGAATCATTCGTTATCAGGTGGTTACCGATGAAAATATCGGCCGTGACGTCGATGAAACGCTGCGTGTACTGCAAGCCCTGCAGTCCGGCGGCCTCTGTCCGGCCAATTGGAAACCGCAGAATTGAATTTTATCAAATCCAAGGTGAATCTCGTTTAGAGAGAAAGATGAATAAGTAATCCTGAAGGTGGTGACTGTTTTGCAACAGGACAGCTTTAAACAAATCAGAGAGAACCTTTCATTCCGTGAGGAAAATGGAGAAATCCTGCTTTATTTTGGAGAGGAGCCGGTCGGAAGGATTCCGCAAAAACTCCTCAGCGCCGACAGGAAACAAGCAAAACCTTCACCCAAATTCACCCGATCATATGTTGAAAATTGTGATTTGGGTTGGTGTTAGTGACCCGGAGCTTGCCCCGCCATGCCTGAAGACAGGGCTCCTGCGAACGGTCACACAGACGACCGGTTTTTTGGCAGACTCTGCCCGCAGGCCCTTCCATACTCTGCTGCTCCCTGATTTAGCTTTAGTTCCTCAACTCCGGCAAAACGGGACGGACTGTTTTTTTGCAACAACCCCATATCCACAGTTTTCAAAGGGATGATACCATTCTGATAAAATCCCGTCAGTCATTCGCAAAGGTATAAAAAAAGGGGGGGCATCATCCCCCCTTTTTTTATTGCTGACGCTTCATCATCTGTTGTTGCGCCATTGCCACAAGACGTTTGGTCATTTCACCACCGACCGAGCCATTGGCCCGGGCCGAGGTATCCGCTCCCAACTCTACCTGTTGTTCTCGAGCGATCTCCTCTTTCATCTGGTTCAGTGAAGCTCGGGCACCTGGTACAAGCAGCTTGTTCCTGTTTGCCAAATTCCTCACTCCCCTTGAATCGGATGGTGAAAGATCGTCTTGCTTCAGTTAGTTTGTGCAATCGGCCACGCATTTATTGTTTCTTCTGCTACCTTGTTGTCTCCGCCATCTCCGCTTCGATTTGCTTCATCTTCTGCTTCATGCGCTCGCGATCCCGCTGCAAAATCGGGGCGAGGAACTGTCCGGTATACGAACCGCTCGTCTCGGCCACCTGTTCGGGTGTTCCGGCAGCAACCACAGTCCCTCCTCCGCTTCCGCCTTCTGGACCCATGTCAACAATATAATCGGCGGTCTTGATCACATCGAGATTGTGTTCAATCACAAGAACGGTATCCCCGTTTTCGACCAATCTGTCCAGCACCCGAAGAAGACGGGCGATATCATCAATATGGAGGCCGGTCGTCGGCTCATCCAGCACATACAGGGTGCGTCCTGTACTCCGCTTGTGCAATTCCGAAGCGAGCTTGACCCGCTGCGCTTCCCCGCCCGACAGCGTGGTGGCCGGCTGCCCCAGCTTCATATAGCCGAGTCCCACATCATAGAGGGTTTGCAATTTGCGTTTGATGCGCGGGATGTTCTGAAAAAAGTCAAGCGCCTCCTCCACCGTCATCTCAAGGACATCGGCCACGTTTTTCCCTTTGTATTTAATTTCAAGGGTATCGCGATTATACCGTTTCCCTTTGCACTGCTCGCAAGGTACATAAACATCGGGAAGGAAGTGCATCTCGATTTTGATAATGCCGTCGCCACGGCATGCTTCACAGCGGCCGCCCTTCACATTGAAACTGAACCGGCCCTTTTGATAGCCGCGTACTTTTGCCTCCTGCGTGGAAGCAAAAACTTCGCGAATATCGTCAAACACCCCGGTATAGGTGGCCGGATTGCTTCGCGGCGTACGCCCGATCGGCGATTGGTCGATGCTGATCACCTTGTCCAGATGATCAGCCCCTTCAATTTTCTTATGCTTCCCGGGAATGGTTTTGGCTTTGTTTAGCTGACGAGCCAGCGCCTTTAACAGGATTTCGTTGACCAGGGTGCTTTTCCCGGAACCGGAGACGCCGGTCACGCAGGTAAACACCCCGAGCGGGAATTTCACACTGATGTTCTTCAGGTTGTTTTCCTGCGCCCCCACGACTTTCACCCATTTGCCGTTCGGCTTGCGGCGCTCTTCAGGAACGGGAATAAATTTGCGTCCGCTCAAATATTGTCCCGTTAACGAACGCTCATGGTTCATAATCTCCTGCGGCGTTCCGGCGGCAACCACCTGTCCGCCATGCGCTCCGGCACCCGGTCCGATATCGATGATATAGTCGCAGGCGAGCATCGTATCTTCATCGTGCTCCACCACGATCAAGGTGTTTCCCAAATCCCGCATCTTTTCCAAGGTGGCGATGAGCCGGCTATTGTCCCGCTGGTGCAATCCGATACTCGGCTCATCCAGGATGTAGAGCACTCCCATCAGGCTGGAACCGATCTGCGTGGCGAGGCGAATCCGCTGCGCTTCCCCTCCTGACAGGGTGCCGGCGGCCCGGTTCAGGGTGAGGTAATCCAGGCCGACATTCACCAGAAATCCGAGGCGCTCCCGAATCTCTTTCAACACCAGCCGGGCGATTTGCATCTCTTTCTCGCTCAGCTCAAGATTCTCAAAAAAGGCGAGTGCTTCTTTGATTGACAGTCTGGTCACATAATCGATATTTTTACCGCCGACGAGCACATGAAGCACTTCCCGCTTCAATCGAGCTCCTTTGCATGTCTTGCAGGCCTTGGTCGTCATATAGGTTTCGATCTGTTCGCGGATCAGTTCCGATCCGGTTTCGCGATAGCGGCGATTTAAATTATTAACAACTCCTTCAAACAAGGTGTGCGCTTCCCTGGTGAAGCCCATGTCATTGGTATAGCGAAACGGAAACCGCTCCTTGGAACCGTGAAGGATCAGATCCTTCTCCTTCGGGCTGAGCTCTTTGAAGGGTTTGTTGATATCGATTTGAAAATGGTCACACACTGCTTTCAAAAGCTGCGGATAGTAGTTGCTGCTGGATGAAGCCCACGGTTCAATCGCCCCTTCTGCCAGGGAAAGGGACGGATCGGGAACGACCAGATCAGGGTCGATTTCCATATGACTGCCCAAACCGTCACAGGTGGGACAGGCACCAAACGGACTGTTAAAGGAAAACATGCGCGGCGACAGTTCATCCAAACTGAATCCGCACTCCGGACAAGCCAGGTTGGAACTAAACATCAATTCCTCACCACCGATCACATCAACAAGCACCTCGCCGCCGCTCAGTGAAAGGGCGATTTCCACCGAATCGGTCAGCCGCGTTTCCACTCCCGGTTTCACCACAATCCGATCGACGACCACTTCGATCGTGTGCTTTTTATTTTTCTCCAGCTTGATCTCATCGGACAATTCCATCATCTCGCCGTCGATCCGCACGCGCACATAGCCCTGAGCGGCAATCTCTTTCAACAGCTTGACATGTTCTCCTTTTCGTCCTTTCACCAAAGGAGACAAAATCTGGATGCGCGTCCGCTCCGGAAGCTCCATCACGCGGTCAACCATTTGCTGGACCGTTTGTGACGTGATCTCAATTCCGTGTTCGGGACAATAAGCGTGTCCCACCCGCGCAAACAGCAACCGCAGGTAATCGTAGATTTCCGTCACTGTTCCCACGGTAGAACGCGGGTTGCGGCTGGTCGTCTTCTGATCGATCGAAATCGCCGGCGACAGGCCTTCGATCGCATCCACATCCGGTTTATCCATCTGGCCGAGAAACTGGCGGGCATAGGCGGACAGCGACTCGACATAACGTCGCTGCCCTTCCGCATAGATGGTGTCAAAAGCGAGGGATGATTTGCCGGAACCGCTGAGTCCGGTCACAACGACAAACTGATCCCGCGGAATCGTCACGTCGATATTCTTTAAATTGTGCACCCGCGCACCGCGGATTACGATATTCTCATGTGCCATCTGCCTTTAACCCTCCGCTTTCAGTTCCAGGATCAGATCACGCAATTCAGCTGCACGCTCGAAATTGAGTTCCTTGGCCGCACTTTTCATCTCTTTCTCCAGAGATTCGATCAGCTTGATCCGTTCTTTTTTCGTCAATGCCTTCGCCTTTTTGTTTGCTTCGTATTCCGCCGGCTGTTCCGCCACTTTGGTCGCTTCGATGATCTCATGCACTTTCTTGCGGATCGTCTGCGGCACGATGCCGTGTTTCCGGTTGTATTCCATCTGGATTTTGCGCCGGCGTTCCGTCTCATCGATGGCTTTTTTCATCGAGTCGGTAATCGTATCGGCGTACATGATCACTTCTCCGTTGGCGTTCCGTGCCGCCCGCCCGATCGTCTGGATCAGGGAGCGTTCCGAACGGAGGAATCCTTCCTTATCGGCATCGAGAATGGCGACCAGGGAAACTTCCGGCAAGTCCAATCCTTCCCGAAGCAAGTTAATGCCGATCAATACATCAAATTCACCCAGGCGCAAGTCACGCAAAATCTGCATCCGTTCAATCGTTTTGATATCCGAATGCAAATAGCGCACCCGAATCCCCATTTCCTTCAGGTAATCCGTCAAATCCTCCGCCATTTTTTTGGTCAGGGTGGTAACCAGAACCCGCTCGTTCCGTTGGATCCTCTTTTGAATTTCCCCGATCAAGTGGTCGATCTGTCCCTGGATGGGATGAATGTGAATTTGCGGATCAACCAGACCGGTGGGGCGGATAATCTGTTCAACCACTTCCGGCGCTTTCTCCAGCTCATAAGGTCCGGGCGTGGCCGAAACAAAAATGATCTGGTTGATCTTGTCCTCGTATTCCTCAAATTTGAGCGGGCGGTTATCCTTGGCGGACGGGAGGCGGAATCCGTGCTCCACCAGGACATCTTTCCGCGCCTGATCCCCGTTGTACATTGCGCGAATCTGGGGAATTGTCACATGGGACTCATCGACGATCATCAAATAATCATCGGGGAAAAAGTCAAGCAAGGTATACGGCGGTTCGCCCGGCTTCTTCCCGACCAGGTGACGTGAATAGTTTTCGATGCCGGAACAGAAACCGACTTCCCGCATCATTTCCATATCGTAACGTGTCCGTTGTTCAAGGCGCTGCGCCTCCAGCAGCTTGCCCTGATCCCTCAGCTCTTTCAACCGTTCTTCCAGTTCCGCCTCGATATCCCTGAGCGCCCGGTCCATCACACCGGAACTTGTCACATAGTGAGAGGCCGGAAAGATGGCCACATGCTCGCGTTCCCCGAGAATTTCCCCGGTCAGGACATCGATTTCACGAATCCGTTCAATCTCATCACCAAAAAATTCGACCCTGACCGCCTGCTCACTCCGGGAAACAGGGAAGATCTCCACCACATCCCCGCGCACACGAAAGGTCCCGCGGGTGAAGTTCAAATCATTGCGCTGATACTGGATATCGACCAGTTTGCGCAAAATCTCGTTCCGATCCCGTTCCATACCGACGCGCAAAGAGAGAACAAGGTCGCGGTATTCCTCCGGTGAACCCAAACCATAAATGCAGGAAACACTCGAAACGATAATCACATCGCGACGCTCAAACAGCGCGCTGGTAGCGGAGTGGCGCAGCTTGTCAATCTCATCGTTAATCGAGGCATCTTTTTCGATATACGTGTCCGTCGCCGGAACGTACGCTTCCGGTTGATAATAATCATAATAGCTGACAAAATACTCAACGGCGTTATGCGGGAAAAACTCCTTCAGCTCCCCGCACAGCTGGGCCGCCAGCGTCTTGTTGTGAGCAATCACCAAAGTCGGTTTATTTACACGCGCAATGGTCTGCGCAATCGTAAACGTTTTTCCTGTACCCGTCGCACCCAGCAGGGTTTGAAACCTCTTTCCCTCCCGGATGCCTTTTACCAATTGATCAATGGCCTGCGGCTGATCTCCTTGAGGCTGAAACTCAGAAACGATCTCAAATTTCCTTTCCATCCGATTCACCTCTTTTCCACTCTTCGTATTATATCATATCGGTTGACATAAAGAGAACGTAAGTTCTGTGACTTGTGCTGTTCCTCCGTTATACGCCTCAGGTTCCTGCCTCAAGGATTCCCTTCTGCGAAAAAAAAGAACCCCGTGCAGCAGAGGTTCAAGATAAACTTTCAAACAGGCGTGCTGATTTGCATGTAATTCGGGAAGTTTCAGGGAGAGGAAAGCGTTTTATACTCTTCGATCGGTTCCGCCTCCGGGTCGGGAATGGCTCCGACCACGCCCAAGTGCCGGGGATCGTCTTCATACAAAACTTTCTGCATAATATGGTGGTCGTTCCGCTCATCGAGCACTTCCAGTTTGCAAAAAGTGGCATTTTCCGAACAGCGGATCAAATCCTCCATTGTCCGGATGCGGCTGCCATTAAACCGCTGGATGATATCCCCTCTTTTCAATCCCATCTCAGCTGCCGGCGACCCGGGAACCACTGCCAGCACCTTCATCCCCTTCTGATCGGAAACGTATATCGGTTCCCTTCGCTTTTCAGCCATCCTCCCCCATTGATAAATCATTTCATGGGCCATGAGCGCAAAGGCAGCGGCAATCCAGACCGCTCCATCCCAAACGCGCATCAGGCCCAAAATGGCGCACAGTCCGAGGCCATAAAGAAGAGTCAAGGTGGAAACCAGCCGTTTTTGCTGTTTCAGCGGTTTGGAGAGAGTGACGCTGCTGAAGGACAGAAAAACAGGCAGGGCAAACGGATGGGCTTGATGAAAAAGAAGCAGGGGAACCGGCCATCCCTGTTGCAGCATCAGCCCGTTCACCTCTTGCCCGCCGGCTCGTTCGGCAATGATCGGATAAGCACCATAAGCCCCGTCCAGCCGGATCAGGAACCATTCCAACAGATGGAGAATCCCGACCAGCCAAAGCCAGTAGCCGATGGAAAAATGCTGCAAATGGCCGATCAGTTGATTCCACGGAGCCCCGACAGGCGGAAGAGGGAATATTCGCAAAAAAAGGCTGGCCAGGGAGAGCAGCCCGACGGAATAAGCCAGGCAAACGAAACGAAATCCGGCAATCGCCAGCAAAGCCATACACCCGAGAACGAAAAGCCATTCTTCCTCTCCAATTCCCCAGTCAGACACAAGCAGACAAAACGAAACGAACAGACCGGCACCGGCCCCCAGGAACAAAGTCCGGAAAAAAAGGGATGTTGGGGACTTCAGAGTACAACCAAACCGCTTTTGTTCATAATGTTTCAGCCAGGCTGCATAAGCAAGCGAATAACAGACGGACGACAGATAGGCGGGATGCCAAAACACAGAAAACCACTCCCATAAGAACGGAAGTGGGGCCTTCCACAACAAACCCAACTTTCATTCCTCCAAATCAGGCATGTTTCTCAGCCACAAATACTGGACTTAAACAGAGGGATTACTGCTTTCCAACCATGCAATTCAATACGCCTGCCTTCAAATAAAAAATAACCCCAACGGAAATTATTGGGGTTATTTCTACATTCAGAGGGAAAATCCCTTTATTTCATTTTTTTCTTCATCCATTCAATCGCCACTTGCAACGGAACGTCATTTTTGGGGTCCTGCAGGAAGTCGATAAACGCTGAACGGAGCTGATCGGCGGTTTTCCGGTCAAACTGTCCGGTGACCGGAAGATTTTTCGTCTCCTGGAACTCCCTGACCGCCTGTTCGGTACGGCCGTCAAAATAGCCATCCTGCCGTCCCGGATTGTAACCCAGTGCATCGAGGATCATCTGCATGTTTTTCACATCACCGGAGTTGTCATCCCGTTTTAACGGCTTTGACGGCTGTGGCGGAATCGCCTGCGCATAATCCGGCAGCGAAACCGGCACGTCCGGCTGGATCCCCTTACTGCCGCCATGTTGATCGATCCAGTTCCCTTTTGGTGTCAACCATTTGGCAATCGTCATCTTAATGTTGCTGCCGTCCTTGAAATCCTGCGTCGTTTGCACGGTTCCTTTGCCATAGGACCGCTCGCCGATCAGGGTGGCACCGGCCGATTCTTTCAATCCGGCAGCCAGAATCTCCGAAGCGCTGGCGCTCCCTCCGTCGATGAGCACAGCGATCGGGTACGGTTTGGGCTGATCCAGCTTGGAAGTGAATTTCGTCTTGTTCCCGTTTCGGTCTTCGGTCATCAGCACCACCGAATGATGAGGAACCAGTTCATCCAGAATATCGAGCACGACCGGCAAAATTCCGCCAGGATTCCCGCGAACATCGATGATCAAACCTTTCATCCCCTGTTTTTCCAGGCCGGCCAGGGTTTTGTGAAACTCTTTTGCGGTGTCCTCGGAAAACTGGTTGATGGTAATGCGCCCGATCCGGTCTTGCAATATCTTGCCTTCTACGGTCTCCATGGCGATTTCATCGCGTACCACCGTGATGTGAATAAGATCATGCACACCGGGCCGCATGATGTCCAATACCGCTTTGGTTCCTTTGGGGCCGCGAATTTTGCCAACCGCCTCGTTGATGTCCATTCCTTCCAGGCTTTGCCCGTTCACCTTGATCACTTGATCTTCCGGGCGCAATCCCGCTTTTTCCGCAGGTGAGCCCTTAATCGGTGATACAATGGTCAGGCGCCCGTTTTTCATCGTGACTTCTGCACCGATCCCGGTAAATTTGGACTTCAGATCTTCCTGGAATTGAGAGGCCTGATCCGGGCTCATATAAGTGGAAAACGGATCTCCCAGCGAATTGACCATTCCGGAGATCGCGCCGTCGATTAGCTTCTGGTCGCTGACATTGTGAACATAGTTGGCCTTGATGAAGGCAAAGGCTTGTTTCAATTTGTCGGAATGGGCATCAAAAGCCGCTTCCTGCCGAGCCAGGTCGCTTGAGAACAAAGCCCCTGCTTTCCATTGATCGAGCAGCCCGCCGTCCCCTACCACGAGCACGGTTCCCAAACTGCTGAAAATCATGGCGACAACGACGATGATCGCAACCGTTCTACCTCTGAATATTGTAAACACCACCTTTTGGCCGCTCTTGAGACAGATAGTTTGCCCGGAGCCTTGTACATTTCCAACTTATGATTTGACATGTGAAAATAGTCATCAAAAATACTGCCCCTTGGCAGAATGGAGCAGTCCGACCGACCGCTCCATCCGTGTTACTTCATATAATCCATTGGATTATACGGTTGTGGTCTGTCCCCGTAACCGATCCGCACTTCAAAGTGCAAATGGGGTCCGGTGGAGTTCCCGTTGCTGCCCATGGAGGTGATCTGTTGTCCGGCTTTTACCTCTTCACCCACTTTCACTTTCACCTGATACGGGTAGCTGTGCGCGTAACGGGTAAAGAAGGGCTTGCCGTGATAATCCCCGTGATAAATCGTGATCAGCCATCCATACCCGTAAGAGGGGCGGCTTGATACAACCACGCCATCGGCCGCGGCATAGATCGGTGTCCCCAGGCTCCCGCCAAAATCCATTCCTTCATGAAGCTTTTTCGTATGGAAAATCGGGTGAACACGCCAGCCGAAAGTGGATGTGACCGGCCCGTTGACCGGTTTTCTCAGCGGACCTGTCCACGGGAAATGCAGTTTTCCTGCCTTCCAATCCGCCAAGTTGATTTTGATGATTTCATCTTCATAATCATCTTCCATCGCTTCAACCTTGGACAATTGTGAGTTCGTCTTGTTCAGTTGCGCCATCAACGATTGATAAGCTTTATTTGCCTGTTCAATGTATTTGTTTTGCTCCTTGATCTTTTCATCCAATTTGGCTTTCTCGCGCAGCACATCGTTCAGCACTTTCTGCCGCTCCGCCACCAGTTCATAATCACGCTCGGCGATCAACCGGACTACCTCAAACCGTTTTAAGAATTGGTTAAACGAATTGGCCGAGAGAAGCTGGGCCAGGTAATTGGTCTCCCCTTGCATATACAAAACGCGGATACGAGCCTTAAATTTTTGGTCAACTTCCTCTTTTTCCTTTAATTTCTCCTGATATCTTTCCTCAATCGGGTCCGCTTCTTTTTGGATTTCCTCGATTTTCTTCTTTGCGTTTTCCATTATTTGTTGTTGCTTCGATATATTTTCATTAATTTGATTCTTCTCTTCCAAAACGGACTGCTTCTGTTTTCGGATTTCGTCAATTTTTTGTCTCGTTGCCGATGATACTTCCGCGTGTGTTTCAGAGACCGGAACGCCGGTGACCGCCAACGCTGCCGCCAGCGTAAATGCCAACCATCTCCTCTTCATCGTTTGAAGCGCCTCCCATATCGAGCTGTTCCTGCAAAGGGTTTCTGCGTTCCCCGTCGTCCCTTCCCAAAAGACCAAACGCGAAAAACCGCTGAAAAGCTACAAATCCCGCATCAGGGAGCAACGATTTCTTTCATCTCATCAACTAAACCAAAAAAATGAAGAGCCGACCCCACCGCGAAAAACTGCAACGGGATCGTCCCTCGCCCTTCCCCCATTGGAACCTATTTCAGATACGGCGCAGGGTTGACGGTTTTTCCATCCACATGAACCTCAAAGTGGAGATGTGGCGCGGTGGAATCGCCATTGGTTCCCACTTCGGCGATCACCTGGCCTCGTTTGACGACATCTCCCTTTTTAACCTTGACCGTTTGCTCGTACATGTGGGCATAAAGAGTGGCCAAACCGTCTCCGTGATAGATGACGATGATGTAACCATATCCGTTGGAAGGCCGGGCTTCAATCACTTCCCCTGCTTCCGCCGCACGAATCGGCACACCCAAATCGGCACCGATATCCATCCCTTCATGCATGCGGTATGTATGTTTTATCGGGTGATAGCGCATCCCGTACGGAGATGTGATCAAACCGCCGGCAACCGGCCACAACAGTTTTCCATCACCGGCGGAGAGATGGGCAGAACGCGCTCCCTGCTGCTCCTTGCGTGCCGCATCCTGCTCCGCCTTGGTCACGAGCCGGTTCAATTCTGCCTGCTCTTTTGCATTGACGTCCTCTAAATTCTCCACACTTTGGCTCAGCTTGGCAATCAACTCTTTATGCTCCCGGTAGTCAGCCTGCAATTTGGCATAAAGATTCTCTGCCCGCTCTTGTTTATCCTTCATTTGCGCAAGCATTGCCTTTTGCTTCTGTTCCGCCTTTTCCAGTTCGGCTTTTTTTCGCGTAAGCCCGGCAATCGCCTCTTGGTCAGCTCTGTTCATCATCGACAGCATATCATATCGCTCCAAAAACTGACCAAATGACGAAGAATTTAAAAGCAAGGAAAAATAGAACATGCGCCCTTGCAGGTAGTAATTGCGCACCCGTTCAACATATAGCCGCCGTCGCTTGTCCACTTGCTCCTTCAACCTGGCCACCTGCGCCTGACCCTCATTCACACTCTGTTCGAGCTGCGCGACCTCCAAATCGAGTTGGTTCAGTTGCTTTCTGGTTGTTTCAATTTGGTTTAAAATCGCTGCCTGATCCTGCTGCGCCAGTTTCTTCTTTTTTTCCAGCTGTAAAATCTGTTTATCTCGCTCTTTGATGACTTCCTTTTTCTGTTGGATCTCAGAGGAGTTTGCGCTCGCAAAGGTGTTCGGATGGGGGATTAAAGAAAAAACCAGCACAAAAGTAAACATCCCAGCCACAAGTTTTTGCTTCACCTTGCTCCTCCTCAAATCAATCATTTTTACACTTTCAGGAATCGTCGAACGGAAATGATACTTCCGATCGTTCCGATGGCAACCCCCAGTGCAAAAATACTGATCGTGACATAAATCCCCAGGGAGACGACCGGCATCAGTTTCAGAATCGCTGCTGCTTCACCGGCTCCGAGGACATTATAGAAAACCTGATAAATGGTAAGTACGATCACAACCGGGAAAATAGCCCCGACCAATCCGATGAAGGCCCCCTCAATGAAAAACGGCCATCGGATAAACCAGTTGCTCGCTCCCACCAGGCGCTGGATCTCGATTTCCCGCTGGCGGGCGATAATCGTCAGCTTAATCGTATTGGAAATGAGGAACGCCGCAAGCACGGCCAATCCCAATCCGAAAATAAGGACGATGTTGCGCAGCATACTGGAGAAATTGAGCAACTTGTCCGTCACGCCCTCACCGGCTTCCACGCGCTCAATTTTATCACTGCCGAAATTCTCAATCTGTTTCTTCAGGCTTTCGACATTCTTCGGATCTGTCGGTTCAACCGTAATGATATCCGGGAGCGGGTTTTGCCCTTCTCCGTCCAAATCCTTGAACAGCTGTTCTCCTCCCGGTCCCCATTCATCGCGCATCTGCCTCAGGCCGACGTTCTTGGGGATCAGCGTCGCATTCTTAACGCCCGGAAGCTGCTGAATCTGCTCTGTGAGCTGCCGCTCCTGGGCTCCGGTCATCGACGGGCTGAGTGCCGCGCGAATCGCAACCTGCTTCTCCAGTTCTCCTGCCATGTAGCGGACATTAAAGGCAGTGATCAAAAAGAGCCCGAAGATGAACAGCGTTACCGCCACTGCGCTGACTGCGGCAAAACTCATCCAGGAATTTCGCCGCACCCCGCGGTACGCTTCCCGAAAATGTCGCATCATGGTCTCAATCTTCATACCCATACTCACCTCCCAACTCGTCGCGCACGATCACGCCCTGCTCGATGGCAATGACCCGCTGGCGCATGGTGTTCACAATTTCCTTGTTGTGGGTGGCCATCACAATGGTCGTGCCAAACTTGTTGATCTCCTCGAGCAGATACATGATATCCCAGGAGTTTTCCGGGTCCAGGTTTCCTGTCGGCTCGTCGGCAATAATAAAGCTGGGATTATTGACAATCGCCCGCGCAATCGCAACCCGTTGCTGCTCACCGCCTGACAACTGAGAAGGCAACGCGTGCATCCGGTCGCTCAAACCGACCAGTTCCAGCACTTCCTGCACACGGGGCTTGATTTTACGCTTTGGCGTTTCCACCGCTTCCATGGCAAACGCGACATTCTCGTAAGCCGTCATATTGGGAAGCAACTTGAAGTCCTGAAAAACGACGCCGATCTTGCGGCGAACATGCGGGATTTTCCAGTCGCGGACGCGTTTGACATTCACGCCGTTGATCAGCACGATGCCATGCGTCGGTTTTTCTTCACGGTACATCAGTTTGATAAACGAACTTTTCCCGGCTCCGCTAGGGCCGACGATATAGACGAACTCCCCTTGGTCGATACGCACATCAACGCCACGGAGAGCTTCCACTCCATTCGGATAAACTTTCCAGACATCATGCATTTCAATCACGAAACTCACCCCAGGAAACATGATAAATGATCGTTCACTCTTAATCTATTTTTCTCCTACATTACTTAATAGTACCAAAAAAGGCCAGATCCTTCATCTGGACACCAAAAGTTAAAAAAACCTGAAAATCCCGCTTTTTTCGGCCTCTCCCGAAACTACTTCCCTATTATAACACCATTCTTTCATTTTCCCAGGTATACATTTTTCAAAATCAAATTTTATTCAAATATACAAAAAACCCCAACTGTCAGGAGTCAGGGTTTCATAAAGAAAGCGGTCACCCAATGGCAACTATTGGAAAACACTGGATAGCCAATCCATTATTTTCGCAATTTCGCTTCTCTTGCTGTTCAACGTGGCCATCACTTGTTCTTTTGCCGTCCCGCCTTCACTTTTCCGCGCTTCCACCACTTGTTCCAACGCGATTTTATCATAAATATCCTCATTGATCTGCCCGGCAAAGGAACGAAACTCCGACAATGAAAGATCGGTCAGATATTTGTCTTCCCGAATGCAGTAAAGAACCAGTTTTCCCACCACTTCATGGGCCTGACGAAACGGCATGCCTTTGTTCACCAAGTAATCGGCCAGATCGGTCGCGTTGGCAAAACCAAATTCGGCATTTTCCCGCATCTTTTTTTGGTTTACCTTCATCGACTGGATCATGGGCACCATCAGGCTGAGCGAGCCGGTCAGCGTCCGTACCGTATCAAACAGCCCCTCTTTGTCTTCCTGCAAATCCTTGTTGTAAGTGAGCGGTAGGGCCTTCAATGTCGTCAGCATCGCCATCAAGTGACCAAAGACACGTCCGGTTTTCCCCCGCACCAGTTCGGGAATATCCGGGTTTTTCTTTTGCGGCATCATGCTGCTGCCCGTGCAAAAGGCATCGTCCAAGGCAATATAGTTAAACTCTTCGCTCGCCCACAAGATCAACTCTTCGGACAACCGGGACAGATGAACCATAATCAAGGAACAAATGGAATGAAACTCGACCAGGAAATCGCGATCGCTCACTGCATCCATACTGTTGTCATAAATGCCGTCAAATCCGAGCTGATTGGCCACCATCTTCCGGTCGATCGGGAAAGTGGTGCCGGCGATGGCCCCTGCGCCGAGCGGACAGAGATTCACCCGTTTGAAGCTGTCTTTCAGCCGGTCGATGTCACGCTCAAACATGCTGACATAGGCGAGCAAATGATGCGCCAGCCTGACGGGTTGAGCCCGCTGCAGGTGGGTGTACCCGGGGAGAATCGTATCGATGTGCTGTTCCGCCTTCTCCAGCAGCACCTGCTCCAGCTGCACCAGCAGGCGCACCAGTTCGATCGTCTGTTTGCGCACATACAGATGCAGATCGAGCGCCACCTGGTCATTGCGGCTCCGTCCGGTATGCAGCTTGCCCCCGACAGGACCGATCTCGTCTGTCAGGATTTTTTCGATATTCATATGGATATCTTCATGCTCGACGGAAAAAGCAACTTCTCCCGAACGCACTCTGGCCAAAATCGATTCCAGCCCTTTGATGATTTGCCCCGCCTCTTCCGGGGACAAAATCCCGCACGCGCCGAGCATGGTCACATGAGCGATGCTCCCCTGGATATCTTCCTCGGCCAGTTCCTGATCAAACGAGATCGAAGCATTAAACTCCTCCACCCACCGATGGGTTGGCTTGGTAAAGCGTCCGCCCCAGAGTTTCATTCTCCCCCTCCTCTTTATGCACGCTTGCATAAATATGCGTAGGCAGTCCCCACAATTTAATAAAACCAACGGCTGCTTTGTGATCAAACGAGTCCTCATCCGTATAAGTAGCCAGCTTTTCATTATAGAGGGAATACGGCGACGTTCTGCCCGTCACAGTCGCCTGCCCTTTAAACAGCACCACCCGGACAGTTCCTGTAACAGGCGCCTGCGTTTCCTTGATGAAGGCGTCCAGCGCTTTTTTCAGAGGGGAGAACCAGAGGCCGTCATAGACCAACTCCGCCCATTTTTGCTCAACGGCTGGCTTAAACCGCGCCACGTCCCGTGTTTGCGTCAGATGTTCCAATTCGCGGTGAGCATTGATCAAGACCGTCGCACCCGGCGTTTCGTAAACCTCCCGCGACTTGATTCCCACCAAACGGTTTTCCACATGGTCAATCCGCCCGATTCCATGTTTTCCGGCCAGCTTGTTCAACACGGCAAGCAGTTCGTGGAAAGGCATGCTCTTCCCATCCAGTTTCACCGGAACCCCTTGTTCAAACGAGAGCTCGATCACATCCGGCTCATCCGGCGTTTTGCCGAGCGGATGGGTCCACTCGTAAGCCGCTTCCGGAGGAGCAGTCCACGGGTTTTCCAATTCTCCGCACTCACAGCTTCTGCCCCACAGATTTTGGTCGATACTGAACGGGTTATCGAGATCGATCGGGATGGGAATCCCGTGTTTTTCCGCATAAGCGATTTCCTGTTCCCGCGACATCCCCCACTCGCGCACCGGAGCAATCACTTCCAGTTCGGGAGCGAGCGCGGAGACGGAGACGTCAAAACGCACCTGGTCATTTCCTTTCCCCGTGCAACCGTGCGCCACGGCAACCGCCCCTTCCTCCTTGGCCACCTGCACCAGCACCTGGGAGATCAAAGGACGGGACAATGCCGAAACCAAAGGATATTTTCCTTCATACATGGCATTGGCCTGCAGAGCCGGAATCAGAAAATTCCGGGCGAATAAATCCTTGGCGTCGACAACGATTGATTTGACCGCACCGACTTTCAGCGCTTTTTGTTTGACAAAATCAAGATCCTTCCCCTCTCCTACATCCAGCGCGACCGCAATTACATCAAATCCGTAATTTTCCGAGAGCCACTTTATCGCAACCGATGTATCTAAACCGCCCGAATAGGCCAATACAACTTTTTGTTTTCCCATTCGAATCCCCTCTTAATAAAAATTCATCTTCATGAATTATTATACATTCCTTGCGCAAAAAATCCACCCCCAATTGCAAAAGATAACATTCATGTTTTTTGGCAGTGTAAAATCTCGAATATTTCCCATTCCTAAAAAAGCGCGGGGATTCCACCAACTGGCCATCGAATGCGAAGAGGAAGTTCCCGCAACAAAAAAAGACTCCTCTTTCAACCAAAGGAGTCTTTCTTTTCCTTACATTGATTTCGCACTGTTCTTCACTTCGGCCGGTACGGTAATTTTCCCGTTAAATTCCCCTTTGAGGATCATTTCCAGGTGCTGGTCGACCGCCAGATCAGAAGCGGATATTTTTGTGTCCACCACTTGTTTCGTCTGCTTGAATGTTTTTGCATCAATCCAGATTTGTTGCTTGTAGTTTTCAATTTTAATCTGGTTCGGGTCGATCGTGATGAAGCCTCCTCCGCTTTGAATCCCCGCGGCAATCTGATCCTTCAACATCTTGTCAAAAGAGGGATCGCTTTTCAGAGCGGCATAATCAACCTCCATCAGATAGGAACCGCCCACTTTTTTCACGGATACGCCCTTGGGCAATACATTGCCTCCCAACTGTTCAATCCATTTATCCAGTTGCTTCAACCCCGAAGCCGGGTCATCGGAAGAATCGAGCGAAGAGGTGTCAACGGCAACCGTCGTCCACCCCTGGGGTGTATGGTTATACATCGCATTATCAGCGACATAGATTTCAACCGGAATCGGGCTTCCGTTCGCATTCACCGTTCCTTTGGTGTGCATGGCCACCGGGTGCGTGGTCACATCGACATTGGTATCCATATTCATATTGACCGTTTGTTGTTGCCCAAACACTTTGGTCTGCGTATTTTGTTTCAATTTCATTTCGTAAGTATAGCCTTTTTCACTCATGGCTTCCACTGATTTTTCGATGACTTCAGTCGGAGTCAGCTCTTTTGGTTTATCAGGGGAATCCGAAGCAGAACAACCACTAACCATGAGTGCACCGGCAACCAGGATACTAGAAACACGTAACCATAAATTGCTCATCATTTATCTCCTTTATTAATAAAAATATAATCTATGTACGATAATATCATAAATAGATGTTTCTGTATGTTTCAATTATGTCAAAAATAGATAATTTTAGATATCCCTTCATAATGTTGCAACAGGGGGTTTTCCCGGTGGCGGGTTATAATAAAAACGATCGGAATTTGTCGCCATCATCCGTGAGTGGAAGTTAGACACGCCGTAAAGGGATTGGTGCTCCTGCGCCCGACATTCAGCAAACTTCCACGGAAAACAGGTTCGATTACACGGATCCAGGGGGGATTCAAGTGATACGCACGCTCGTCTATACCACGGACGGGAAACTGCTGGAAAATATACCGCCGGAAGAAATCCAATCCCTTTCCTTTCAGTGGTATTGGGTCGATTTTAACACCCCGACGATGGAGGAAGCGCACCAACTGAGCCGATTCCCGTTCCATCCGCTGTCGGTGAAAGAGTGTTTGCACGGCCTCTCCCGGCCGAAGCTGGAATACTATGAAAACTACATGTTTTATACCATACACAAATTAAACCCCCATACATGGACAGCAGAAGAGATTGCTCTGTTTACCGGCGAAAACTTTCTTGTCTCATTTCACTATCAGGAGCACGAGGAATTGAACGAACTGTGGGAGCGCCTGCTCTCCGACGATGAAACGAGGAAAAAGGGAATCTCGTTCTTCTTATATAAGGTGATGGACAAGGTTGTCGACCAGTATTTCCCGGTTGCGCAAAAGTTGGAAGAGCGCATTGATGAATTGGAAGCAAAGACGAGACGGCATTCGGCCAAAATCCATTTCCTGATGAACGAAGTATTTACCATTCGCGGACAGTTGCTGTCCCTGCGCCATATAGTCTGGCCGATGCGCGACTTGCTCTACCGGATTCTCAATTCAGAACGGGTTTCGCTGACGGCAAAGGACAGGCCCTATTACCGAAACGTTTACGCCCATTTGGAAAAATTGGCCGCCATGATTGAATCGAGCCGGGAACTGACGGCGGACATCCGCGACAACTATCTCTCGCTCAATGCATACCGCACCAATTCGATCATGATGGTTTTGACCGTGATTACGGTCATCTTCATGCCGCTCACCTTTATCGCCGGCATCTACGGCATGAACTTTGACTATATGCCCGAATTGCACTGGCACTACGGCTATTTCGCCGTACTCGGATTGATGGCGCTGATCGCCTTGTTGATGTACATCTGGTTTAAGAAAAAAGGCTGGTTTAACGAAGACTAGAGAGAATCCAGAGGAGACGCAACTTATGTGGAGAAACATCATTTGTCTGGGAAGCGCACTTTGTCTCACCCTTCTGACCGCTTGCTCCGGTCCGGTGACCCACATCGAGGCCGCCAAGACGGACCCCACCCATTCCCATGAAACAAAGGCTTCCGCCACAAAACCCTCACCTGCCGCACAGATGGAACAATTGGAACAAACGCTCCTGGAGCGATACGGGAGTGAGTCGCCCCATCGGTGGGGAGAACACTTTCCCGGGATTATCGACCGTCTCCCGACAAAGGAGAAAGTCATCGCCCTCACCTTTGATGCATGCGGCGGCAAACACGGGAACGGATATGACCGGGAGCTGATCGATTATCTGAACAAGGAACGGATTCCGGCGACATTGTTCATCAACAGCCGCTGGATTGAGGCAAATCCCCAAACCTTTATGAAACTGGCGCATAACCCTCTCTTTGAAATTGAAAACCACGGGACGGAGCATCGCCCGTTATCCGTCACTGGCCGAAGCGCTTACGGAATCGGGGGAACCAAAAATGCCGCGGCGGTGATCAACGAAGTTTTGGGAAATGACCAGCTGATCACCAGACTTACCGGGCGCAAGCCGAAATTTTTCCGTACCGGAACCGCTTTTTATGACGATGTAGCCGTCAAACTGGTATACGGATTGGGTGAAAAGCCTGTTAACTACGATATTCTGGGTGACGCCGGAGCAACCTACAACACCCGTCAGGTCGAACAAGCCCTGCTCACCGCAAAACCCGGTTCGATCGTGATCATGCACATGAACCAACCAAGCCACGACACGGCAGAAGGCGTGATCAAAAGCATTCCGCTTCTCAAGAAAAAAGGCTTCCGCTTTGTGAAACTGGAAGACTATTTACATTAGCGAAATGCCAAAAACAAACGGCCATCCCAGACGTGGACGGCCGTGACAAATCCGAAAAGCGGTTCAAATTACGGGAACCGCTTTTTTATATGAAAGTGATGCAGTCCGGGGTGTGAAGACCTTCCCCTCCTGTTTTTCTTCTCTTTCATCCTGAGGCTGTGCCGATAATCACTTTGCCGAATCATCCGGGATTGGAACAAGATCGAAGATGTCTCCATTTTTAAACGCCTGAACCAACGCACGGAGCCAGGCATAATACTGTTTGGATTTGGCCAATTTTTGCAAGTCCCTTTCCACCAGGGCTGCCTCATCCGGAGACAATTTCGGATCGGTCAACAGATCACGCAGCTTTTGCTCCGTTGAGTTCAGCGCTTTTTCATTGATTTCGATCTCCTTCTCCCATAAATAAACAAAAAATTCAATAAATGAGTGAAACTGGTCCTGTTCTGCCTGATACAAATCCTTGCGGACCCCTTTTTGCCATTTTTTCTGAACCAGTTTTAACCGGGATAATGCCCGGACACCCGTGCTCATGCTCGTCTTGCTCATCCCTGTCAGTTGACGCATCTCATCCAAAGTCATCGGTTCTTCGTGAAAAAACATGATGCCAAAAAGACGTCCCATCGAGGGGCTCAATCCATACATTTCCATCGTTTCCGCCAGCGATTCGATATAGTCGCGGCGGGCTTCTTCCAATTTTTCATAATGCGGCGCCACATATGTCACTCCTTCTCTATCAAATTTCTTGCGTTTTATTCAGAATCAGCCGCGTTTGCATTCACGATTTGGTTAATCAACACATCTGATGAACGACCTGGTTTTCCTTGCAAAGTACTTCACAAATCTTAACCACAAGAAAAATGTTTGTCAAATATGTGAAAGGGCATGGCCGGTCAGGGGCACCCGGCTTCCCTTTCGAGTTTTCATACTTTAATCCCAAAGTTTTGCCGATCAAAAGATGGATGTTTTCTCTACGGAAAGCGGGCTGGGTTGCAGCCGGTCACCAGTCATGATATCGTAAAAGCGTACAGTTTGTACAGAAAAAACTGTACGAACTGTATTAAGAGAGGAGGGAAATGCTTTGCAAACGAAACCGATGTGGATTAACGGCGAGTGGGTTTATGCAGAAGACGGCCAAACCCGGTCCATCATCAACCCCTGCAATCAGGAAGTGATTTCCGTCGTGGCGGAAGGAAACCGGACGGATGCGCAAAATGCAATCAAAGCTGCGCGCAAAGCGTTTGACGAAGGAGAATGGCCCCGGCTGCCCGCCCCGGAACGCGGTGAAAAACTGCGCCGGATTGCCAGTCTGATCAGAGAGGAGAAACATGAATTCGCCCGTCTGGAAACATTAAATACCGGCAAGACACTTGCGGAAAGCGAAGCGGATATGGATGATATCGCCTCCGTGTTCGACTACTATGCCGGTCTTGCCGACAAGGACGGCGGCGAAATGCTTCATTCCCCCCTGAAAAACAGCGAAAGCAAGGTTGTCCGGGAGCCAGTCGGGGTATGCGGGATGATTACCCCCTGGAATTATCCGCTCTTGCAGGCATCATGGAAACTGGCTCCGGCACTTGCGGCAGGCTGCACAATGGTGTTGAAGCCGAGCGAGATCACCCCTTTAACCACGCTGAAACTGGCCGGGTTGCTCGAAAAAGCCGGAATTCCCAAAGGGGTGGTCAATATTGTGACCGGTCCCGGTGAAACCGTGGGGGCTGAACTGTCCGAATCAGCAGATGTTGATCTGATTTCCTTTACCGGAGGAATCGAAACAGGCCGGAAAATCATGAAGGATGCATCGCGGAACATGAAAAAAATCGCACTTGAACTGGGAGGAAAAAATCCCAATATCATCTTTGCCGACAGTGATTTTGAGACAGCGGTCGATTACGCGTTAAATGCCGTTTTTTTTCATGCAGGACAAGTTTGCTCTGCGGGCGCCAGGCTTTTGATTGAAGAAAAATGGCATGACCGGTTCGTTAAAGCAGTGGTGGAACGAGCCAAACGCATTCGGCTGGGAAGCGGGCTGAACCCGGATACGCAAATGGGTCCGCTCATCTCAGCTGAACATCGGGACAAAGTGGAAAAGTACATCGCCATCGGAATCCGGGAAGGCGCCAAGCTGCTTACAGGCGGGAAACGTCCCGACGGCCCCGAATTCGCCCGTGGATTTTTTATTGAACCGACGATTTTTGACCATTGTACAAGCGATATGCGGATCGTGAAAGAAGAAACGTTCGGGCCCATTTTGACGGTTGAAACCTTTCAAACCGAAGAAGAGGCGATTTCCCTGGCGAATGACACCATTTACGGTCTGGCGGGTGCCGTTTGGACACAAGACATGAACCGGGCTGAGCGCGTGAGCCGCGCCTTGAGAATGGGGACGGTCTGGATCAACGATTATCATCCCTATTTCCCTCAGGCTCCCTGGGGCGGCTACAAACAGTCCGGCATCGGGAGAGAACTTGGAAAAACCGGATTGGAAGAATATACAGAGCAAAAACACGTCTATAAGAACTTGCAACCTCAACCGCTGCGTTGGTTTGGTTAATCAAACATTCTTCAGGAGGGGATCTTTATGATGAGAATTGAACAAATGCTCGAACAAAAAGCGTTTGTGATGCCGACAAAAGTGATTTCTGGCATCGGTGTGTCAAAAAACATCGGGGAAGAAGTTAAACAGCTGAACATTAAAAAGGCCATGATTGTCACCGATCGCGCCCTCTATCAATCCGGGATCATCAAGCCGATTGAGACCCATTTAAAACAGAACGGAATCGATGTTTATGTCTTCCACGAAATCACCGGGGAACCGGATACCGAGTTGGTCGCCATGGGGTCGAAAACATTTGCTGAGCAAAAATGTGACGGATTGATTGCCGTCGGCGGCGGGAGTTCGATGGATACCGCCAAAGCGATCGGAGTTGAAGCGGTTCACGGTGAACCGGTCATCCACTTTGAGGCATCGGAAAGAGGAAAATCGCTGACAAAGCGAATCCCTCCATTGGTAACAATCCCGACAACTGCGGGAACCGGCAGCGAAGTGACCCAATGGGCGGTAATCAAAGATCCCGTTCGTGAGATTAAATTCAATGTTGGCGGACCTTTGCTCCCTGCCCATCTCGCGGTGATCGATCCCGAACTTCATCTGTCCATGCCCAAACGAATTACCGCAGCCACCGGGATTGATGCGTTATCTCATGCCATTGAATGTTATACGATGAATCAGTCCCAACCATTGACGGATGCTGTCGCCTTGCTGGCGATCGAATATGTCGGCAAATACATTCGCCGCGCTTATGCAAACGGACAGGATCTTGAAGCGCGCTATCACATGGCTCAGGCAGCAATGCTGGCCGGTCTTTCCTATGGAAGCGATTCAGCCGGTGCTGCCCATGCGATGGCGCAAACGCTGGGCGGGATGATCCCGGTCATGCACGGAGAATGCGTTTCGGCGATCTTGCCCGCCGTGATGGAGTACAACTGGATGGGAGCACCGGAAAAATACGCCCGAATCGCCCGGGCACTCGGCGTTACTGTTGAAGGAATGAGTACGGAAGACGCAGCTAAAGCGGCCGTGATCGAAGTGGAAAAACTGGTAAGAGACCTGAATATCCCCACCCTTCGCCAACAAGGGGCAGATCCGGAACAAATCGATCGCTACGCAAAGGCTGCATTTGAAGATCCACAAACCTTCGGCAATCCACGCGACTTGGATTTGGATGCATACAAATGGATTTACCGCCGTTGCTTTGGGCTGGATGAAACCGCATGATCGGCTATGATGCATCAGCAGCCTTCTTGCGCTCCCCTTTCAGTATTTTTCCGACTATCAGGATCACGACGACAATCAACCCTTCCAGCAGAATTTTTACAAGAGGATTGTCTTCAAACAGGGGAGCGATAAACTTCTCATCAGTAATCATGCGGGCAGCCGTGTAAGCGAGAACGGCCGACCCCAGATAAATGATCCACGGGAAGCGCTCGATCACTTTTAAAAACAGAGTGCTTCCCCAGACAACAATCGGCACGCTGATCAGTAATCCCAAAATGACCAGCAGAAAACTGTCATGGGCCGCACCGGCCACGCCCAATACATTATCCAAGCCCATCACGGTATCAGCGACGACAATCGTCCCCACGGCCGCCCACATGTTCTTGGCTGCTTTGACTTCGCCATGATCTTTTTCCTCATACAGCAGTTTGAGGGAAATCCACAACAGGATCAAACCGCCCGCGAGCAGCAGCCCGGGAACCTTCAACAACCATACAACCGCCAATGTGAACAAAATGCGCACGACCACAGCTCCGGCCGTCCCGAGAAAAATCACGCGCTTTTGCTGTTCCCGCGGAAGATTGCGCGCCGCCAGGCCAATCACAATCGCGTTATCCCCCGCCAGAACGAGGTCAATCACCACAATCGACAACAACGCAGTAAAAAATTCCATTGATAACCATTCCACCGGAATCCTCCCCTTCGTTTTCAGTCCCAAAAAATAGAAAAGACCTTTACTTTTACCGAAAAAGTAAAGGTCTTGCCAACAACGTCGCGTTGCCAACAAAGCCGGGGCCTTCCGCCCGTAATGACGACTTTGCTGTAACAGCTACTCCCCTTTAGCTTGAGTGGGTACGATTTATCCGCTTGTCATGTTCTAACCTATCATACAAAAGGTCGTTTGCTTCCGTCAACCGGCTTGCACCCTGGTATGGCGCAGGTTCCGGCTTTTGTAACAAACTGGTCAACATGCCATCCACGGCAAACCCCAAGATCAGGTCCCATTGTTTCCGTACTCCTTTGCCAGACCCACTCACTTGCGTTGACGCCCCATACAACCGGCATCAAATCCATGCGCGATTCCCGCTCCCAGCCCCGGCAGAGGAAAAAGACCCCCGGTTCCGCTTTTCACTTCTTTTGGAAACTCAATTCTGCTTCAACATGGACTTGGCAGTCTCTTCGTATTCTTTCAGTGCAGCCATTGTTTACACGTTTCCGCAAGCTTCCGGAAATAAATTTGCTCTTTAAACAGAAACAACCATTTATAATCAGAATTACAGAACGTCGTGACCGTCCTTCCCTACCGGTGGTGAAATGAATGGAAGAACGAAAAAAAAGATTACTCTTATCTTTGCTCGCAACTGAAACATTTGCTACAACCGAACAATTTGCCGGTGAACTGGGCGTCTCGGAAAAAACAGTTCGCACTGATCTCAAATGGCTGGATGAATGGCTGCAATCCTTCTCTGATGTCCGCCTCATCCGGCAGCCCGGAATGGGGATTTTGCTGGAAGCCCCTTCACACCGGCGGCAGGCAATTTTGAAAGCGCTATCCGAGAATGCGGAAGGATCTTTCCCATCCTCTTCTTTCAACCCGCAAAATCGCAAAATCCTGATCCTTCAAACGTTGCTGGAGAGTGACGGCTATGTCACCGCCGCACAACTGGCCGACCTGTTTTATGTGAGCAAAGCGACGATCAGCCATGACCTTGCCGAGGTGGAAAAATACTTGTCATCTTTCCGGCTGCAATTGATCCGCAAACCCAACTGCGGGTTAAAAGTGGAAGGGGATGAGCGGAGTCGCCGTACAGCAATGGCCAAATTGGATGCGGAGGAACTGCGAGGATTTCCGCACGGGCAGGGCAGGGGCTACGATGAAGCCCTGATCACAGAGATGATCCGCACCCTGGAGCGTTCCGCAGATTTCTCCTTTACAGATGAAGCTGTCGCCCGTTTGGCCGCCCATCTGGCCATCGCCGTCAAACGGATCAAACTCGGCAAAATCGTCCAATTATCGGCGGAAGAATTGACCGATTTGAAACAGCGCAATGAATATCCGCTCGCGGTCCGGCTGGCGAAGGCCATTGAACAGAAGTTGGCCGTTCGCATCCCGGAAGCGGAGATCGGCTACATGGCGTTACATCTGCTCGGAGCCAAACTCCACTACACTTCATTGGAAAAAGGCGACTCTTTCGAAAACACCTTGGCCAAGCTGGGCCCGGAAACGATGGAAATGGCCGGGAAACTGATCCGCAAAGTAGAGGAGCTCGTCCAACTGCCCCTCTCAGCCGATCAGGATCTGTGGATTGGTTTGGCCATCCATATGCATGCCGCCCTTCACCGGATTCGGCATCGCCTGAGCCTGACCAATCCGATTCTGGATGAAATCAAACGCACGTACCGTTATATGTTTGAAACGCTTGTCTTTGCCGCCAACCCACTGGCCGCTGAATTCGGGAAATCCATCCCCGAAGATGAAATCGGATATCTCACTCTGCATTTTCAGGCAGCGCTCGAACGCTTTAAAGGGAAACAAAAGCGAACGAAAATAATGAAAGCGCTTCTTATCTGCACAACCGGCATCGGCACCTCCCAGCTTCTGGCGGCAAAAATCAGGCGCATCTTTCCGGATTTGCATCTTCTTGATACCGTTTCCATCAAGGGATTGCCAAAAGCGATCGCAGAACACGGCCCCGATCTGCTGATCAGCACCGTGCCGCTGACAAATGCGCTCCTGCCGACGGTTTGCGTGACACCCTTATTTACCGAATACGACCGCGCAATCCTGGAAACAGAGCTGAAAAAACTGTCCGATCAGGAAAACGATCAGCGCCGCTATCCGGTTTTGCGCAAGCTCCTCAAGCCTGAACTGATCCGGCTCGATCTGGAAGCAAACACGCCAAATCAGGTGATTGAACTGTTGGCCGACGAACTGCAAAAACAAGGGTATGTGCATCAGGGTTATGCAGAAAGCGCCCTGGCACGGGAACAACTCTCCAGCACCTGTATCGGCGGGGGTGTGTCGATCCCCCATGGTTTGTGCGACTATATCCAAAAACCGGCAGTGGCCGTCGCCCGGTTAAAGGAGCCCATCGATTGGAATGGCAATCATGTTTTTCTCATCTTTATGCCGGCATTGAAATGGGCGGAGAAAGAAAAGGCGGAGCGCATGTTTGCCGAGCTGGCCGAGCTGGTCGAAAACCCGCCTCTTTTAAACCGTTTGCGCAAGGCAGATTCAGTCGGGCAATTTTTAGAGCATCTGTAAACATCAGGAGGTTGAACGATGAAACTTTTAGCTGTCACCGCTTGTCCGACAGGGATCGCCCATACCTATATCGCTGCGGAGAAGCTGAAAAAAACCGCTGCGGATCTGGGCATAACGATCAAAGTGGAGACAAGGGGTTCAATCGGAGTGGAGAACGAAATTACCCCGGAAGAAATCATGGAAGCGGATGGGGTCATCATCGCCGCAGACAAAGACGTCGAAAAAGAGCGCTTCCGTGGCAAGCGGGTACTGGAGTGTTCCGTCGCCGATGCCATCCACAAGACGGAAAGTCTGATCAAACGTTTTCAAGATGGAGAAGTGCCCGTTTATAAAGACAAAACGGAAAAAGCTGATACGGCAATTCCGGCTGAAGGCAAAGAGCTGAAGCAGGAGTCAAAAGTAAAACGCTATCTCTACCGCGACCTGATGAACGGCGTTTCCTTCATGATCCCCTTTGTGGTGATCGGCGGCCTGCTGATCGCCATTTCCATCGGGCTGGGCGGGGTGCCGACTGACAAAGGCTTTGTGATTCCGGAGCACTCGCTCTGGAAAACCATCAATGATATCGGCACAGTCGGCTTCCAGTTCATGGTGCCGATTCTGGCCGGATTTATCGCCATGAGCATCGCGGACCGTCCCGGACTGGCCCCGGGGATGATCGGCGGCTACATCGCGGCAAACGGCAGCTTTTACGGCAGTGCGGCCGGAGCCGGGTTTATCGGCGGGATTGTGGCCGGATTTATCGCCGGTTATATCGCCAAAGGGCTCAAAGCGCTGAAAGCGCCAAAAATGATTCAGCCGATCATGCCCATCCTGGTGATCCCCCTGCTCACGTCTTTAGCGGTTTCGCTGATCTTCATTTATATTATCGGCGCCCCGATTTCTGCGCTGATGGAAGCACTGACACACTTCCTCAACACGATGCAGGGAGCTTCCAAAATCGTGTTGGCGTTAATCCTGGGAGCGATGATCACCTTTGACATGGGCGGACCGATCAACAAAGTGGCCTTCCTGTTTGGGGCGGCGATGATCGGGCAGGGCAACCCCTACATCATGGGCCCGATTGCCACCGCCATCTGTATTCCCCCATTGGGAATGGGACTGGCCACCTTGCTGAATAAACGAAAATACTACCCCGAAGAGCAGGAAGCGGGGAAGGCTGCCCTGGCCATGGGGCTGGTCGGAATTACCGAAGGGGCGATTCCGTTCGCTTCACGGGACCCGCTGCGCGTCATTCCGAGCATCATGGCAGGAGGAATGGTCGGCTCCGTCATCTCCATGCTCGGGCATGTGGGTGACAGTGTTCCGCACGGCGGGCCAATCGTGATGCTGTTCAGCGCCATTCACAACATCCCGATGTTTATCATCGGCATTATCGCAGGCGTTCTGGTCACCGCCTTTATGGTAAACGCCCTGAAAAAACCAGTCTCAGATCAACAATAGGAGTGAATTACAGTGAACTTGTCCCAACTGATCAACCATGATCTCATTTTGCTCGACGTAACCGCGGACACGAAAGACAGTGTGATCGAAACGCTGGCGGCACAATTGAAGCAAACCGGCGCCTTGCACGATATCGAGGCGTTTAAAGAAGCGATCTTCGCCAGGGAAAATCAAGGACATACCGGCATTGGCTTCGGTGTCGCCATCCCGCACGGAAAATCGGACGCAGTCAGCACTCCCAGAGTCGCCTTTGCCCGGACGGTTTCGGATGTGACCTGGGATGAACAGAGCGGCGAACGGGCACAGTTGATCTTCATGATCGCCGTGCCGGAATCGCAGGCGGGAAATGAGCATCTGAAAATCCTGCAAATGCTTGCGGTCAAATTGATCGATGACTCCTTCCGGGCGAAACTTCTCTCCGCAACCAGCAAAGAAGGCGTGTATGCCCTCTTGACTGAGGAATAGTGACACATCGTTCTGACCAAACCGGGAGCCCGTGATCCAACGCTCCCGGTCATCCCCGTTCTCATCCTCCAAGACCTCGGTATTTTCCAACGAAAGGAGCGAGTCCATTGCATCGCTATCCCATTTTTTTAAAGCCGGTATTTAAAGAGCGGATCTGGGGAGGAACAAGGCTGAAAGAGGAATTCGGCTATGATATTCCCTCCGGGCAAACCGGCGAATGCTGGGCGATCTCCGCTCATCCCCACGGCCAGAGCATCGTGAAAAACGGCCCTTATGCCGGAATGACGCTCGGCGAGCTCTGGTCAGAGAAACCCGAATTTTTCGGCATCAGCGACAAAGCGGACACCTTCCCGCTGCTGACCAAAATCCTTCACGCTTCCAGCGATCTGTCCGTTCAGGTTCATCCGGACGATGCCTATGCCAATCTCCATGAAAATGGCGAACGGGGCAAAACAGAATGCTGGTATGTGATCGATTGCGACGAGGGAGCGGAAATTATCTACGGACATACGGCTCATAGCAAAGAAGAACTGATCTCCCGCATCAAACAGGGCGACTGGAAAACACTCCTGAAACGGGTCAAGGTAAAACCGGGGGATTTTTTCTATGTTCCCAGCGGCACCGTGCATGCCCTGGGCGCCGGCACCCTGATCCTGGAAACGCAACAAAACTCGGACACCACGTACCGCCTTTATGACTATGACCGGACCGATGCAAACGGAAACAAACGGGAATTGCACCTCAAACAGGCGATTGAGGTGATCAATGTCCCCCATGAAGAGGCGAAAGTGGAACCGCATGTAAACGTACAGAAAGGCGGAACCATCACCACCCTGGTTCAGTCCCCGTATTTCACCGTGCAAAAATGGGAGTTGGACGGGGTCTTTCCCCACCCTGTCACTTCAACTTTTCTTTTGACCAGTGTCATCAGCGGTTCAGGGGAATTGAGCCGGGAAAATGAAATCGTTCCGCTGACCAAAGGAGACCATTTCATCCTTCCGGCCGGATACGGTCCCTTTAACATCAGCGGGAAACTGACCTTGATCGTTTCCCGGGTTTGACGGTTTGATCAAAAAAAGCCGGCGGGATTACCCACCAGCCAATATGGTTCGGGGAGGAAAGAAGGCAAAAGAGAGATCGTTTAAATTTGTTACGTCGTTTCAGCCAAGTCTTACTCAACTTCCGTATGATACGGCAAAACATGATCTGCCACTTTGTCAACCACCGGGGATCCCGGTGCCTTTTTTACTGGCACAGACGTTTTCACTTTGCTATCATAAGGTTGCGAGGAAACTTTATCATTTATATCCTGTGACGTCTGTGAAATGAGGGACTGTGCATTGGTTTTCCCGTTAAGGGCACGATCATTCGCTTGTTTCACAACCGTTTGCGCTTGCGCTGTGATGGCGTTGGCGCTTTTTTTGTTTGCTTTTCAAGCTTCGTCTTGCTGCCTGTGCTGTCTTTTGCTTGATTTGCGAGCGTTTCGGCCCGATCATTGTTCGCGGAAACTTTTTGTTTGGCCAAGAAGGGAACAGCTTGTCCTTTGGCAGTCATTTGTTCTGTTTGACCGGTAAAGTCAGACAACAGCTTATCCTTGATCACACCAAACCCGGAGGCAACTTCTTCATTGCTTCCTGAAACGGATGCCGGAGCTTCGGGAGATACCGGCTCCTTTGCTGTTTCAATCCGGTTCACTTTTTCAATCGCTGCCGGTTTGACCTGATTTACCGGAGGTTTTGCCGGAATGTGATTCGCATGCAAACTTTGCGCATGAACCGTTCCGGAAAATGCTCCCCCAGCAATAAACACCGTTGCAGCCAGTGAGCAAGCCATTCCCCTTTTGGGTTCCAAACAGATCAGCTCCTTTCTTTATGTAGTGCGTTAATACATTCACTAGTTTACAAGAAAAAGATAGAAATAAAAAGGTAATATTGCCAATGTTAAAAATATATTCAAACACCTCAAAATCGCTTTCATACTAAGGGACGAATCCCTTTTCCGGTTGGTTGCAGGAAAAGGGATTGTTCAATTTTTGTTCAATACGAATCCATTATTTTACTGACGCGCATGGTCCACACGGTTCAAATCATGCAGCCGGAATCGTTGCAACCGACCACGGGTCTGCGACTCGTCCATAAATGAAAAAAGACCCCAAAGGGTCTTGAGTTTTTTTGGAAAATTTTTCACACATAGAGGTGGAAGTTTTTCTGCAGCGGCCTTTGCGACGTAGAAACCGGGAGCAAAGAAAAGCATCCATCCCCGTCGTCCACCGTGAAGTCTGAAGCACCGCAATCGGATCTTTTCTGATGCCGTCCAAGGCAATTTCTTTGCTCTTGATGCAGGCCGTTTTCTTCTTGTTTATTCCGGTTGATCCTGTGCCTGCACCTTGCCGGTATAGTAATAGACACCGGCATAAATCGTTCCCGTTTCCGGCTTGGTCTCATCTGTATAGCGATAATCCCAGCTGACGACAGTGACGAGGCGTTCATTGTTGTAAAGGTTCTGCAACAGATCGGTAAACTGGCTTCTCGTTGCCTTTACCTCCAGTTTCACCCAAATCGGCTTGAGATCGGGAGACTGAACCAGGTTCAGTTCCTTCGCCAGCTGCTCCGTACTGTACGAATCGTCTGTTATGGTGTCAGCCCCGCTCTTCTGTACCCGGAGCGCTTCACTTATGTCGCCGACCAGCTCCAGATGCAGGGGGACGGCCCCGGCCTTGGTGATGTCCTGCTCCAATTGCACCATGAATTCGGGGTGGTTCTCACCTGCCGGCACTTGTTTGCCCAGTTGCTCCCGTTCAAAATCGGAAAGTCCGAGCGGCAGAGACCAGGTGATGCTCATATATTTTTCATAGCGCTTCAGATTGGCATTCAGCGCCGTTTCTTCCTGCCGCAGCATCTCAAACTTCAGATAAACCGGCCTGATCTCAAAATAATAGAGGATAAGCCACAGAATAAGTCCGATCGCGACCGCACTCAAAAGAGTTGTCCCTGACTTCCATCTCCTTGGGGAAACAGGCTTTCGAATGGCAGTTCCCCCCTTTGTTTCGCATTTTGCTCGTCTTCGGCTTCATCGGGATCTGTCTCTTTCAGATCAAAATGAAAGCGGACGATCACCCCATTTTTATTGTCATTGGTCTTCACCGACAGATCCGTACAGGAATCGCCGATGCAATCAATCCATCCCTGTTGAACCTTGTCACGGTTCCCGTTTACCGTTTTATTGACAAAATCGGATGCAACGGCTGCATCGGAAAACAAGCCCCAGCCATACAGCCGGTTGCCCACGCCGCTCAGTTCAAACAGTTTCGTCTGTGGCGGCAACGAGCCCATCAGCGCCTCGACTCCCTGCTGCCACTCAATGCGCTGCTGATCCGCTTTCCTTACCGTATCCCGGTAGGCAAACTCAGCGCCGTGTTCCTTGAAAAACTTCTTTTCGGCCCGTTCCTTTTCCATCGCATCGTTTACCGTTTTCCGCTTGGACTCCACCCGCTGCTCCATTTGTTCCACTCTTTCCTTCAACTTGTCATTCACCAGTTCGATGCCCGCCACTCCTGACACGAAAATGACAAGAATCAAAGAGAGCCATAGATAAAACCAGCGTTTAACCAGCGGTTGCCTTGGCAGAAAATTCATGGTTGCAGCACCTCCCCCTCGCGCAAAACCAAGCCCAGCGGAACGGAAAGGGAGGTGCCGACCCAACGGGAGGCCTTTTCTCTCAAGCGTTCGGTCATGACCAATTCCGCGGGCGGGGCAACACTGACGGCTGCTTCAGTCTGTTGGTTCAGCCAATGTTCCAGCAGATACAGATCCAATCCTTCTCCTGTGAGAATCCACTGTGCTCCCGGCTTAAGAAAACGTCTTTTCCCTGTTTGATCCATCCACTCTGTCAACCGCGAAAAAAGCGCCCTCCCATAGCGCGCCACCTCCGATTCCTCCTGCAGAACCGGCTTTAACGGATCCGGATACGGACGGTCTGCCCCGTCGAGAAAGAAGGTAAGCGGCAAGTGAAACGGACGGATATCGGTGAATTTTCCATCGACAAAAAAACTGACCTCCACTTCCGTCTTGGAAATTTGCACAATCACCGTATGAGCCGAAGCGATCTCTCTGCTGGCATTGATCCAACGAAATAGCGAAAAAGGAGACAGATCGATATGAGTCGGATCCAGACCGCAATAGCGAAGCACCCTGGTCAAGGTGTCGATATACGACTTGGAAATCAGGGCCAGCAAGATTTTCTGCTCGTCCCCATCGGCCCAGACATGATCGACCAGCTGGTAGTCAAACGCCGGATCGGGAAAAGGCAAATCCAACACAGAAAGCAGGTGCTCCTCAATCCACCTGCGGTATTTCCGCTTGGGCATCTCCGGGACGGTCACGTGTTTGAACACCACTTCATGACAACTGATCCCGACATGAACCCGCTCCGTATGCAATTCACGCCCCAGCAGCGCCTCCTGAATCGTCTGAACCAGCTCTTCCCGCTCCAAAAATGCCGCATCCTTGGACCAGATCCCCGGAAAGGGATGGACGACATACTGCTGAAGCGTGATTCCCCGACGATTCCTTTTCACTTCCGCCAGCTTGAAATAAGAGGGCGATAACTCTATGCCAATATGATAGGCCATACAAAAATCTCCTTTATTCCCTTTCGATCTTTTCCCGGATCGGAGAAAGCAACGCAAATCCTCTCTATTTATTTCACAACTTTATTCGTTCATCCCTCTATTTTTATATCATTATCACAGAAGTTTCCCATTTGTCCATGAGTTCACTGCATTTGAATAGTTGCTTCCGAAACTAACCGAATTCATTCCCGTTTTCGCAAACAATGGAATACATCCATGTCTTTTTGGCGCAACTGACCGGCCAGGAACGGGAATCAAAGGGGGCGCCCCCACATTCTCCCCTTACGACACCTTCACAGAAAAAGACTCCCAAAATCATTCAATCGATCCAGCAAAAAGAATGAAGTATCTTGCATAAGAAATAAAATTATCCATTAATAAACAATTTTTATTTAAAATTTAAAATTTAAAATTTGTAATCTAAATGTAATTAAAACTATCTTGCAAAGCGAAAAGGACGGAGGTAAATTTATTTCGTAAATCTGAAAATGTTATTACAAAAAAAGACAATTCTATGAAAAGCGAGGGATGCGTTTGCAGTTCTTCTACTCCAGGCATTACTTGCCTTACCGCAGAATGATCTTTCTGGCCGTCATTCTCACCCTGATATTCACCTTGTGGCCAGACTGGGTTTATCAGGCCCTGGCTGCACCGGATCCCAAACCGGTGGAAATCGAAGCCTTGCGCACGGAAAACTCCAAAACGTTCCTCAATCCGGACCAAAAGACCTATGTATTGAAGGAATATTCGGAACCGATCCACTATAAGCAAAACGGCAAATGGGCAGATATCGACAACCATGTCGAATCGGCGGGAAAGAGCGCCCTGGACTCGGATCTCCCCTATATCAACCGCGGCAATAAATTCCGGGTCGGCTTTGCAAACCACAGCCGCGGAAAAAAAGTGGTGCGCTTCCGACTCGGACAAGCCGAAGCGGATTTCGGCCTGACCGGCGGAGCAAACACCACAGCACAGAAAAAAGAGAACATGGTTACCTATCCCGATGTGTACCCGGACACCGATCTCACCTACACTGTCACCAACACCGGTGTCAAAGAAGGATGGGTACTGCACAAATACACGGGACAATCTGTATATACCCTTTCCTTGAAGACAAAAAACGTGCAACCAAAAGAACAGGCTAACGGCTCGGTGGCATTTGTGGATGCCAAGGGAAAAACGCTGTTCACCATCCCGCGGTCGATGCGAAAAACGCCACCTCCGACAAGGTGCAGTTTTCCTTGCGAACCGAGGGAAAGAACACCTATATCGATCTGAAACCGGACGATGACTGGCTCAAAGACTCCAGCCGTGCTTACCCGGTTACCATCGACCCGTCCATTTCGGTACAGGGATCGGACAAGACCTTTGACGCCAGCATCAGCAGCGCAACCGCTGCGCAAAATGTCAATTTTGCCGGCGATCCGTATCTCATCACCGGAACCTACACCGATTCCATCTATGGCACAGGAGTATACCGCTCTTACATCAAATTTGGACTTGCTCCCTTATTGAGCTCGGCTAATATTACTTCCGCCAAGCTTACATTGTATCAATATTCAACAACCCAGCCGGAACAAGTTGACCTCTACTCTGTGGCAAGCGATTGGACATCGACCGGGATCAAATGGACCCAAGTGCCTGCAACAGGGACTCTGATCACCAGCACCAACGTTTCTGATGTGGGTTTCTATGATTTTGACATTACCTCTTTGGTCAAACAGTGGTATGGTGGGACCACTTCCAACTATGGGGTGATGTTGCGCCTGAATAAAGAAAGCGACAACCGCAAGTCATTCCGCTCCAGCGATTATGCGACCTATCCTTCGCAAAAGCCGATGCTGACCGTCACTTACACCATCGACCCGATCGGGGTGGAAAGCTTCTGGACTTCCGCCGTCACCAATGTCAACACCTATAACGGCAACTTTTACCTGGAAGATTCCGATGTCAGCATTGATGGGCGCGGCACCGGGCTCTCCATCGACCGTTCCTACAACAGTCGGTCCAAGTCCAGCGGGATTTTCGGGTACGGCTGGACGTCCAACCTGGAACAAAGCCTGAGGATGAGCTATAGCGGGCCGATCGTCTATACGGATGCGGATGGCACCACCCATACCTTTGCACCGGAGTACGGATCGGAGGGAACTCCCACAGGGACGTATAAGGCTTCCGGAGGAGTCAACCTCACTCTGGTGAAAAACGGGGACAACACCTTTACCATCATCACGCCGGATCAGACCAGGTACAACTTTAATTCATCGAAAAAACTGGCCTCGATCGTGGACTCGTCCCGCAAAATAGCTAAAAATAGTTCAGCCAAGTACAGCTTTGACGGTGACAACCGTCTCACCAAGAAGGTCACCCAGGGCGGAAACAGCACCACCACAACGTATACCTATGATGATGCCGCCCAACTCACTACCAAGGTCAGCCAGCCGAACGGCAACACGGTCGAATACGGCTATGACAGCGTGAACCGGCAAAATTCGGTTTCCTACAATGGAACGCAAGTCTACAGCTTCCAATATGACGCGAACAACAATCTCACCAAGGAAACGGACGAAACGACGGGCACATCGACCAACTACAGCTATGACGCCGACAATCGCCTGACTTCCGTTCAGGAGCCGAACAGCAACCAGACCGATTACACTTATGATGCGAACGGCAACGTCACCCAGCAAAAGCTGACCGCCGGCAGCACGGTGATCACGCAAGGATTTGCCTACAACAGTAATAACCAATTGACCAAAATCACGTCCAACGGGGCAAACCAGGCCTGGTTTAACTACAACGAGCAAGACCAGGTGGCCCGCCGCAAAACAGCCGACGGCAACATGACCTTTAACCGCTACAACGGCGCCGAGGACTTGGTGGAACGGGACATCTTCGACAAATACGGCAACCTGCTCTACAGCTTTGTCTACGCGTATGACAACAAGGGGCGGATCACCTCCGTGACCGAAACGGATGGCACCAACCCGCCAAAAACGACGTCTTACCAGTATGACGCACTGGACCAATTGACCAAAGAAACCCGGCCAGACGGAACGGTGATCGAATACACCTATGACGAAACGGGCAACCGTCTCACCAAGAAAGTCACCCAAGGCGGAAACAGCACCACCACAACGTACACATACGATGATGCTGACCAACTCACTTCGGTCAACGGCACGAACTATACCTACGACGCCAACGGCAACCTGACCAGCGATGGCAGCAAAACCTATGTCTACGACGCGGCCAACCACCTGATTCAGGTGAAAGACAGCAGCGGCAACACCATCGCCTCGTTCACCTACCGGGCTGATGGCATGCGCAAAACCATGACCACCGCTTCCGGCACGATCACGTTCCACTATGACCAAAGAAATAATGTGTCTTATGAAACCGATCAAAGTGGGGCGGTTGTCGCCAGCTACACCTACGATGATAACAATCTTCCCGTCAGCATGACCCGGGGCGGAAAAACATAC
This sequence comes from Thermoactinomyces sp. CICC 10523, assembly GCF_016055105.1. Taxonomy (NCBI): domain Bacteria; kingdom Bacillati; phylum Bacillota; class Bacilli; order Caryophanales; family Thermoactinomycetaceae; genus Thermoactinomyces; species Thermoactinomyces sp. CICC 10523. The sequence goes on along the minus strand of NZ_JAECVX010000008.1, from coordinate 31,702 downwards.
TTCTACCAATTGAACGGTCATGGGGATGTAGTGGCACTCACAGATAGCACCGATGCCGTGGTAAATACGTATACCTACGATGCCTTCGGCAACCTCGTCGGCCGAACCGGAACGGTGGAAAACCCCTATACCTATGCAGGGTACCGCTATGACAAGGAAACCGGATTGTATTACTTGCAAAGCCGGTACTATAATCCAGAGACGGGGAGGTTTTTGACGAGGGATACGTTTGATGGATTTGTAAACGAGCCGTTGAGTTTGAATAAATATGTTTATGCGGAAAATAATCCTATTTCCAATGTAGACCCATCTGGTCAATGGTCTTGGGGATGGAAATCCTATTTAAAAAGATTGCTAAATTCGATTGTTAGTGCTATTTTTAGTGACCTTCGCGCAAATACTTTAACTGATTTGGCATTTTTCTTTACCGGTGGGTTTGGCTCAGCGATTAGATCTTTTATGGGAATTAGGGCTTTATCGAGAGAGCTTCATTTTTTCGATGTTCATTTTGGAAGGTTAGTATTTAGAAGGTCAATCTTCTCCTTCATACGTGGAGCGATAGGTGGATATGCATTAGGCAAGGTAGCAAATATTGTAAGTTATGTTTCTTCAGTTGGTAATAAGTTGTTTGCATATGAAACTTGGTTTGATCATACGAGAATTGGTAGATATATTGACAATAAATTAACAGTAATAGAAAGATATCTTCACCGATTGGTGAATAGATGGTGATATTTAGAAGGCTGTTGACCAATGTCATCAGCCTTTTTCTAAGAAATTGTTATTATTAAAAACCAAAATATTGGGGGATTTGTGATGGCAGTCTACCTTTATAAACGCACTTCAATTTTACTCATGATTATTTTAGATGTCATTACATATAATTTCTATTCTTGTTATTGGTATTTTTCTAGAAGGAAAATGCTTAAGTCCGATTTTTCCGAAAGGGAAATAACTTGGGAACCTTATTTTTTGTTGATCGTTAACACTTTAAATTTGTTATTAATTCTTATTGAGGTGTTTATGATAGATAAAAACCCTTTGATGTTGGTTGGGATTTGGATAAAACATAAAGATATATTTATGATAAATGGCTTACCCCCATTTACCATAATCGCTTCAATCATTGTTGCTTTTCGATACAGGGCCATCTTAAATCTACAGGTGATTTCAGGAAGAATAAGTGGGTTCTTTACTTTTCTTTTTCAAGAGTTTTATCTTCAATATTGGATCAACAGACAAAACGAAATATCTTGATTTTAATTTCACGGTTTAACCCCTCCTCGTATAGTTAATTTAAGCCCACCAAAATTGTTACAGCCGTCTTATAATTGACCTAGGATCGCCGAAAAAGAATTGACCCACTCCCGTCGAATAAATCCCCTTCGAAACGAAAACGCCAATTTTCTTCGGAGGGGGACTTATGTTAGGGAGTGGGACTGTGATTAAATTACACGAATTGAAGGCGACTGGCAAGAGTATTCGGGAGATTTCGAGAGAAGCGGGATATGCCCGAAATACCGTTCGGCGGTATCTCCGCACTCAGGGGCTTCCGGAGCGGAAGCCCCGGCCGATGATGACAACAATCTGCCTGTGAGCATGACCCGGGGCGGGAAAACGTATTTCTACCAATTAAATGGTCATGGCGATGTCGTCGCACTCACCGATAGCACCGGTGCCGTGGTAAATACGTATACCTACGATGCCTTCGGCAAACTCGTCAGCCAAACGGGTACCGTCGTCAACCCCTATACCTACGCAGGCTACCGCTACGATAAGGAAACCGGATTGTATTACTTGCAAAGCCGGTACTACATGGGACGGTCTTTAACCCGGTTCGGTTCCACTTCACCCGTCATTTTGTATGGAAGTTTGGTAGGCTTGTCTGGAAGCAAGATAGAAGCGATCGCCAAGACAGCGGTATTTTGCCGCTGTTTCTTGGAACCGTGAAAGCGGCTTGGGCGCTGCCACCCACCATGACCCGATTCTATTATAACAAAAGGGTTCTCATACTCCTAATCGCAAAAGGCGCCGTAATCCACCAATTTGGTGATGCGTACTGTGATTCACGATCCCCTACTACATGAAACCGCAGACTGAGTTCCAATTTGTGATGATCGGGATGAGATTGCCCAGTGGTGCAAACAGATTCTCTTGAATGATAATCATGTGGTCATAATTTTTGATTTTCATTTTCTCATCTCCTTGTTGTGGTTAATTTGATTATACTCTGATAATTAGTAAAAACCTACCCAATGGGTGCACTTTAGCAGAAAAAGGCTTCTAATCGCCTCTTGTGGTCTATCATAGTGCAGATGACTTTTTGATTTTCCGCCGTTTTTACATCTTCCTTTTTAAACGAAAACGCCAGTTCGTCCACATAGAGAGAAAGTCGAAAGATCAGAAAAAAGTGAATCTGAATTAAACAAGATTAACGATTTCATCATTTTTCCATGATATAATCACAGTAAGGAGGCATTCGGATGGATGACTTGATTAAGTTTTTGCAGGAGGAATTCGCGAAGATCCACGAGAAGATGGATCAGCGTTTTGAGAATATCGACCAGGAGTTGGCCGCGATCAAGATGCGACTTGGTGATGTGGAGCGGGTGGTCAGAGAATCTGCAGAGGATATTCTCGAAAATCAAGTGGAGGAAGTGGCTCGCCACAATCTTCATGAGGACAAAATTCAAGCATTGGAAGCTACCACGTTTCGGATTGACAAATCGGTACTGGCATTGAAGAAACGGGTAGAGAAACTGGAAAAAGGAAAGTAAATTGGTATTTCGGTATTGGATTGGCGAACACCGGAAGCTTCGAAAAGAACCCAAGGGTTGTTCGGAAACGCCAAAGCCCGCAAAAATAAAGGGGAATCAGGCTTTTGGGATGGAGGTGATCCAGTTAAAAAATCCCGAAACTTGGGCAAATCGAGGAGGTGTTCGGAAAATCACGGATAAACTCAATAACATTAAGGAGTACAGTGAACGCTGGATCAATAAATACACCTCAGGAGAGAGGATTGAAACGGCTCTTGAATCCATGATCGATGCTAGTGGGCGGGATCAATAAATACACCTCAGGAGAGAGGATTGAAACTGGATCAATACAGACGCAGATAAGCCTCATAAAAAGGATCAATAAATACACCTCGGGTAGGAGGATTGAAACAGGGTACGGTCTTCGTCTTCTAAGATAACAAATAAAAAAAGCGACTTCGCTATCGCTCTTCAATAAAAAACTTGACTATCGCTTCCTTTGATTTCTTAAAAAGCTTGCCCCTTTTTTGGGACAGGCTTTATTTTTTCTTTAGTAAGGAGTAGAAGGAACGATTCTGGGCCTAAAAGAGACGCTCGACACTCCTGATAAAATAAAATGACCGCTCCGCCATAAAAACGGAGCGGTGAGAACTGTATTTCAACGATGGATCGACATTCATTTTACCACAACGAGGGGTAATGAAAAAGAGATTTTGGCGAACAGATCTTTCAAAGAAACTGATTAGGATCCATTAAGGGACTGGGGTCTTCTACAGTGAGGGGGTTTTTTTGCTCATTATGTCCTTTTTCATTTATTCACTGTGCGTATTAATAGTGAGGGGGAATTTTTTTCATGATTTTTGCGCGAGCACCCCTGTTGGGCTCGTATATTAGAAATGAGGGGATAAAAATATCCCCGTTTATGTGACAGAAGCTGATTTGCCTCGTATATAAGGAATGAGGACGTCCAACTCTGGGCGTCCTTTTTTTGATCCAAAGGAGGGATTTGATGAGACAACCGGTGACTTGGGAGCAGTTAGGTATCATCTTGGCCATCATCTCTCTTGTTGTGGAGTTGATGAAATAAGCTGCCCGGAATACCTGGGCAGCTACTTTAAATCGATGTGAGCGAGAATCCATGGATGGGAGGAAAAAAATTCACTCCCGTGTGTGCAATTGGGTTTTCGCGTCGGTAATGTATATTGAACGACAAAACTAAGGGGGCCACACCATGGGAAACAAATATATCACCTGGGAGCAAGTGATGGTAATGATCGGACTAGCCCAGATTCTGATTGAACTGTTGAAGAGATAGAGGGAAGCCGCCGATTGTTCAGAGAACCCCCAAAAAAAAGAGGCTGCCCCATCGAGGGTAGCCTTAGGTTTCGGGGTGATTTGGATTCTGACGCTTCATTTCTTTTATTCGGGATTTTGATTCATTTTTTGACCATCCTATGATAAAATGTCAAGTAGATCGAAGCAAATTTCGCTTCTTTTTCTTAAAATCAAAAGTTGCGTAAAACATACCTTTTCCGCAACCTCTACATAAATCGCGAACGAAAAAATCGAGTCTCACGGAGGTGCTAAGCGTGAAAAAAAGTTGCGTAAAACTCATTGATGCGTTTTTAACCCATCTCGAAGAGGAAGGAATGAGTCCAAAAACGATTCGAACGTATCGAAACATCCTTTCGCAATTCGAAAAATTCGTCACGAAAAATGGTGGCGACTTGAATAACCTCACTCGGGTCGATATCCAAAGTTATATGAATGACATGGAACAGGAAGGCAAAAAGCCATCCACGATCAACAACCATTTTGCTTGTTTATCCTCTTTTGCTCGGTTCCAGAAAAAAACCTATATAATGGAAGGAATTCGTCGACCAGAAGTTCGCAGAACCCAGAATATCGCGCCCAAGTCGCTGGATCGCAATGAGCGAAACCGAATTCTGCGGGAAGTGGAGAGAGAGGGGAAGCGAAGAAATATCGCCATCGTTTACATGCTGCTCTATACCGGATTGAGGGTATCCGAATTGGTTGCCTTGAACCAAGAGGATGTCACCATGGGAGAGCGATCAGGGAGTGTGCTGGTGAGAGAAGGGAAAGGAAGTGTCTCCCGTCGGGTCCCGTTGCCGGTTGAGGCTCGTTTTCATCTTAGACGGTATCTGGAGGAACGAAGAGAGAAAGGGACACTCGATTTACCGCCCCTGTTTCTCTCCAATTATCAGAAACGGATCAGCGAGAGAAGTGTCCAGGACATGCTAGCCAAAAAGTTCAACATCCACCCCCACATGTTACGGCATACCTACGGCAGGGAGCTGGTGGCTAATGGAATCGATATTGCCACGGTTGCGGAACTGATGGGGCATTCGGATATTAATGTAACCCGACGATATGCAAAGCCAACGGAGAGGGAATTGGAAGAGGCGGTATCAAAAGTGTTTGGATGAAAGAAGCTGCCCTGGTATTTTGGGCAGCTCTATTGATAATAACAGGGTATTCAATGTCCGGTTATTCACTTGAAAAAGACTGCTTCAAAACCGATTGGAGCAATTGTTCTGCCGCTTTTTGACGTTGAATGATGGTTTCTTTCAGACGGTCACAAAAGGTCATGAGTTGATCAACTTTGGCGACGATCCGTTTTTGTTCGTTTAGGGGTGGTAACGGAAACGGGAAGTTCACGATCTTCTGCTTAGAGATATTTGGCTGAGCACCGCCCATACCTAGTCTAATTAGACTGGATCGAGATGCTTTTAAAAAGTAAAATAAGTACTTATTTGAAATCAAAAAAGGAGAGCATGCGCAACAAGCCTGATTGGTAGTAGCTTCAATCTCTAAAATACCTACCTTTCCAATCGTAGCACCATACATTGCTATAAGTACTGAACCTGGTTTATTGACCCGTAATGAACACTCTTTTAAAGCCAGCTCCGTAATTTTCTCTTGAGAATCCAATATGTAGCCATCATTAAGTTCTCCTGTTTTTAACCAATGAATTGTACCATTATAATATTGAGGGTTTGTCCGATTAGGTGTAGCCCCAGCTCCCCAATCTCCTATCTCACCTAATCTCACCCACTCCCATCCCTGCGGAATCTCATAAGGAATCTTTTCTTGCTCAATCGGTGGCAACGCCTTCTGCTTTCGAACCTTCCCCTCTTTTACCAACCTATTTTTCTCTTCATCAATCCTCTCCAACAACACGGAAGCCGGTTCATCATTCTGGTCCTGCGGCACCAACTTCCCCCGTATCGCCGCATCCAAAATTAGCTTCCTTAATTCCTCCACAGCTTCCGGTGTATCGAACAACGTCTCAAATTTCTCTATCAGCATCTTATTTCGACCCTTCCAATATCTTGGCCAGTTCCTCTTTCAACTGGTCTTTCACTTGTTGAACCTGAGCCACAGCTTCTTCATATTTCTTAAGTGCTTCTTCTGGGCTTAACAATTCTTCTTCCTCGGTGTGAGGATTCTTCTGATCCAAGTTGTATCCCTGTTTAATAATATCCTCCACCGTTACCTTCCAGGCATACTCATTCTCAACCCGATTGTTCCACCACGCTTTTTCCCTGTCAAATTCTTCAATTCGAATTGGTTTTGTCTTGGAATAAGACTTCATGCCTTCAGGATAAGGATGCTCAAAGTACCAAATTTCTTTGGTAGGCTTTCCTTTCTCAAAGAACAAGAGGTTGGTCTTAATCCCCGTATACGGAGCAAAGACCCCATTTGGAAGTCGGACAATAGTATGTAAGTTGAATTCCTGCAAGAGTTTCTCTTTGATTCGTGTCTTTACACCCTCTCCAAACAGGAATCCGTCAGGCAAAACAACCGCAGCACGGCCATTGTCTTTAAGAAAATGCATGATCAAGACCATGAACAAGTCGGCTGTTTCCTTTGTTCTAAATGAACTTGGGAAGTTGGCTTGAATGCCATCTTCTTCGACCCCGCCAAACGGAGGATTGGTGAGAACCACGTTCACCCGTTCGGCCTTGCTGTAATCCCGGAGTGGGCGAGCCAAAGAGTTTGAATGAACGATGCTAGGAATATCCACTCCATGAAGGATCATGTTGGTTGTAGCCAGAATATGCGGAAGCGGTTTTTTCTCGATCCCTCTGACTGTTTTCGCGATGAGTTCATGTTCTTCCACCGATTTCACTTGTTTTTTCAAGTGATCTACCGTGTTGGTCAAGAAGCCTCCAGTGCCACATGCCGGGTCCAACACTACTTCCCCGATTTGAGGATTGACCATGTCCACCATAAACTGCGTAACGGCACGAGGGGTATAGAACTCCCCTGCATTGCCGGCAGATTGCAGATCTTTCAGGAAGCTTTCGTAGATATCGTTAAAGAGGTGCCGATCTTCCGAACTGTTAAAGTCGACCTCGTTCAGTTTATTAATCACCTGACGCAACAACGTTCCAGACTTCATATAGTTAAAGGCATCTGCAAAGACTTCCTTTACCATGAAACCACGAGGGTTATCTTGCGGAGTGTACGGAAGATTCTTCAATGTAGGGAACAGCTTGTTGTTGACGAAGTCCAAAAGTTCATCCCCCGTCATCCCTTCATCATCCGCTGCCCAATCACGCCACCGGAAATCTTCTGGGATGGGAGATTGATAGTTGTCCGACAGCAGCTCCATCTCTTGGTCTTTATCATCCAAGATTTTCAGGAACAGCATCCAGACTAGCTGGGCGATGCGCTGTGCATCGCCATCCACCCCAGAGTCTTGACGCATGATATCCTGAATCGACTTAATTACATTGGTGATTGTCATATCCTGTCTTCCCTTCCTCTATGCGCTGTACAATCGCTTCTTCAACTGCTGAATCGTTTCAAGGTATTTGTCTTTGCCTTTAAAGAGTTTAATAATTTCAACCGGAGACCCGATCTCGGTAAAAGGAGCAATCCGAAGGATCTCCATCGACTCAATATCTTCGATGCCACCTTCAGCATAACGGTCTAACAAGGCATCAATCACACGTCTGGCCTTCGCCTCATATTTATCAAAGTAGCTGTCCTGTCTGGCCTTCCTAGCCCGTTCACTTCGAGTCAAGGGTTTTTGATCAAAAGCCACATGGCAGATTAAGTCAAAAACATCATATTCTTTGCCCACTTCTTCTTGAAGCGCATCCAAATGTACTCCTTGTTCCAACAACTCCTTAATAATGATTTGTTTTTTCTCCGCTTCATTCCACTTTTGAATAAAATGATCTAAAGACCGATACTCTTTTTTAATGGTTTTCTTCGTATAATCCTTTAAAGACTCCGTAATCAGTTTACCATCAGGTCCGTAAAACTGCGTACGTTCAACAGACACCTTGACTTCTACATCATCAACATAGGGTTTATAGTTTGGCCCTCTTTCTCCAGGTTCCCTTTCGTCTGGTTCCGTTTCCACATCCTCTGGTGGAATGATAGGATCATGATTTCCAGGTTCATACACCTTGACAGGGTCCCCGTCAAACTCGGGATCGGCAAACAAATTGGTCACATTCCGGAAATCCATAATGGTGAAATAATATTTATCGTACTCTTCGTTCACTCGGGTTCCGCGGCCTATGATCTGTTTAAACTCTGTCATAGAATTGATATTCGCGTCAAGCACAATCAGCTTGCAAGTTTGGGCATCGACTCCTGTTGTCATCAATTTGGAAGTAGTAGCAATGACAGGGTAATCACTATCTGGATTGATAAAGTCATCTAGCGCAGCTTTCCCCTCATTGTTATCTCCAGTAATTCGCATGATGTACTTATGATTTTTGTTGAACAGGTCCCCATTTTCATTAATTAAAGCACTGCGCATCCGTTCTGCATGATCTACATCGACACAAAATACAATAGTCTTCTGGAAGCGATCTGTCTTTTTCAGGTATTCCGTCACTTTTTTGGCTACTAATTCGGTTCGCTTTTCCAGAACCAGTTTCTTATCAAAATCACGTTGGGTATAAACGCGATCTTCGATTTCCCTACCAAACTTATCCTTTTTCCCTTTTTCCGGTCGCCAGCCCTCCAAATCCCGATCCAAGCTAATACGAATCACGCGATAGGGGGCCAAGAACCCGTCATGAATCCCTTGTTTCAGGGAATATGTATAGATCGGTTCACCAAAATAATGGATATTGGACACATCTTTTGTTTCTTTTGGAGTTGCTGTTAAGCCGATCTGAGTGGCTGAAGAGAAATACTCCAGAATCTCCCGCCATGCCGAATCTGCTTTGGCGCTCCCGCGATGGCACTCATCCACAATGACCAAATCAAAGAAATCCGGAGAAAATTCCTTATAGATATTCTTCCAGTCCTCTTCTCCTGAAATGCCCTGGTACAATGATAAATAGATCTCATAAGATTTATCAACCCGGCGATTGCGAATCTTTGTCATCTTATCCCCAAACGGACTGAAATCATTGGTCATGGTTTGATCTACCAGAATATTTCTGTCCGCCAGGAACAAAATCCGTTTTTTGACTCCTGATTTCCAAAGCCGCCAAATAATCTGAAACGCTGTATAGGTTTTTCCGGTCCCCGTCGCCATTACGAGTAGAAGCCGCTTTTTTCCATTCGCTACAGCTTCTATGGTTCGATTAATGGCGATTCGTTGATAGTAACGTGGTTCCTTTCCCCTTGAATCAATAAAATACGGTTGAGCGATAATTTTTTCTTTTACAGAGTCGATCCCTTTCCACTTTTTAAAGCGTTCCCAAAGTTCTTCAGGAGAAGGGAACTCATCCAGGGTGAGAACCCTTTCTCTTTTCCCTTCTACAACTGTCCTGTCATGTTCAATAAAACCAGTGCCGTTGGAGGTATACGCAAAGGGAATATCCAACATCTCAGCATACTCCAACACTTGCTGCATCCCTCCACCCAAAGGCAGGGTGTCTTTTTTAGCTTCAATGATCGCAATGGGGAGATTGGGATGGCCTTTAGGATAAAGTAGATAATCGGCCCGTTTCTGTTTTTTTCGTCTCACCTTGTTTCCATGAACAACAATTTGTCCCTTGGTAAAAGTGACTTCTTCCCAAACCTGTGTCATGATGTCCCAACCTGCACGTTCAATAGCCGGAGTAATAAATTTCGTGCAGATATCTCGCTCACTGAAGCCGCTTTTCCCCATCTGTCCACTCTCCTCCTCATAGTCAATAAACGCCATGATCCCCATTTTTCCATACAAATCCTTAAGCTGATGCCGATAGTGGTTTTGTGCTGCCTGAATGGCACGATCTTGTTCCACCAACCACAGATCCCCAATAACCACCAAAAAATTGTATCCATGTAGGAATATCACCCTGTACAGAAAAAATTGTCTAAAAAGTTAAAACTAAAAGCATAAGTAGATTAGTTAATACAGGAAAGATAGTCTAATTCCTAGGAAAAACCAAAACCATCCCGATTTTAAAATTATCCACGTCTCAATAATATCACCACTTTGAATATAGTTTTTATTATATTATCTCAAAAGTGTATAGTATTGTAGGATTAGTCTGACCGCAAAGTCCATATGGGTTTTCAGGCTATATTCGTTACGCGGCTAAATTCATTGCTGATTTTTTGGATGCCAACAAAAAGGATTTGCATCCCACCGTCCAATTTTGATGTTGAACATACAAACTTCCTCTCCTTTTTCATCACTATCGATACATTCGGAGAGAAACAAATGTTTCTAACCCTATTCACGGTTTTGTCAGAAATGGCTGCAACACAGAGGAAGAGAGAGGGGAGAGGGTTAACATTATCAATCCGTGGTTTTTGGACAAAACGATAAAAAACAAACCGCCCAGATGTGAGGCGGTTTTTTATATCAAAAAAGCCTACCCATTGGGTAAGCTCTATTCCATATAGCGAATATACTCCTTCAAGATCTCGCCGCACTCAACCTTGATCCACAAACACTTTGCATAAAGATGAGGCTTGCGGTCTTTTTTTATTCAATTCCCAATAGAAAGAATAGCGTCTTTCATTTTGGGGGTTTGGGTTTTCTTAACTTGATGGAACAATCAACTACAACACTCATTTACTGCGTACCATTAAATTGATTGCTTCCTCTAGAAGTTTTTTGGTATTTGCATTTTCTCCTTTTTCCATCTCTTCTCTCAAACATTGCTCCAAATTATGAGTGAGAATATACGCGATCGACCGGTCCACAGCTGAACGAATCGCGGATAATTGCGACACGACCTCTTTACAGTCTTTCTCTTCCTCCATCATGCGCAAAACCCCGCGAACTTGTCCTTCTATACGGCGCAACCGTTTTTTCACACTGTCATCATACAGCATCGTCTTTCCCCCCCTTACTTACTTTTTTGATCGGCCCTTTCCAATTCATGAGTCCGCCTTTAAGGTGAATCACTTGCTGGAACCCGAGCTTACGCAATTGCCGGGCGGCGATCGCACTTCGAGAACTGCTTCTGCAGTACAGATAAATGTTTTCGCCTTTGTCCCAGGCAGCAACCCTTTTCTTTAGTGAATCGATTTGGCTTAGTGGGGTATTTATAGCCCCGGGTATATGACCGGATTGAAATTCATGTTTTTCCCGGACATCAAGCAAATGAATTTTTTTGTTTTCAATGAGCTTCAATAATTCACTCGGGCTGATTGTTTGTATGCCCCGATTCATAAGATAAAAATAAAGAATCCCACCTAATAATACGATAATACCAATAAAAATACTATTCATATATAGTTTCCTCCTGTCTTAGAGAAAAAATCCCCCCATGAATGGAGGAATTAAAGAAAATCGAACCAAATTTTCACCGATGTCGCAACGATGACGATTGACAAAATCACTTGCAACGTTTTGGGATTTACCTTTTTTCCGACCGTGGCTCCCAATGGTGAAGCAACGATACTGGCAATGACCAGAACGATGGCCGGGATCAGATCAATCTGCCCTGTGACAATTTTAGCCGAGGCGGATCCAACGGAAGAAATAAAGGTGATAGCCAGCGAAGTGGCAATCGTCATTCGAGTAGGGATTTTCAAAACGACCAACATAACAGGAACCAGGATAAAGGCCCCGGCTGCACCAATGATCCCAGATGCAATCCCGATGATAAATGCAGATATTATAGCTAAAGGAACATGAAATTTCACTTGATTCACCGGAATATCATCCAGTCCTTTTTTGGGAACAAACATCATCAATGCCGCAATCGTTGCCAAAATGGCATAAATCAAATTAATTTGTCCTTCACTAAGCAATTTGGACCCGTATCCACCGATAAAGCTCCCGATTAAAATGCTGATCCCCATGTAAAGAACGAGAGACTTATTCAGGTAGCCTTCTTTCCGGTAAGCAAGCACTGCTGTGAGGGTCGCAAAGAATACTTGAACCGCCCCAATTCCCGTTACTTCATGAGCAGTGAATGCAGTAAAGCCCAGTAAAGGAGGAACATAGAGCAGCATCGGATAGTTAATAATGGATCCTCCAATCCCCAGCATTCCGGAGGTAAAAGAACCAATAAATCCGATGAAAAAAATGAGTATCATTAATCCTATATCCATATCCGGACACTTCTTTCTTAGATAAACAAGTTAATTTTTGCCTCGTTTGCTTCTGCAAGATAAGATGCAACGCCAGCATACTCAAGTCCATCAATCAGTTCTTCTTTCTTAATTCCCAGCACGTCCATCGACATGGTACAGGCTACCATTTTAATATCCAGTTCTTTTGCCATTTCGATGAGCTCTTTTAAAGTCGTAATGTTTTTCTTTTTCATGGTGTATTTCATCAATTTGGCTCCCAAGCCACCGAAGTTCATCTTGGAAATCCCCAACTTTTCAGGCCCTCTTGGCAACATCTTGGCAAACAGCTTGTCCATAAAGGATTTTTGTACAGGTACATATTGCTCTTTACGAAGAATGTTCAATCCCCAAAAGGTAAAAAACATGGTCACTTGGTTTCCCATTGCAGCAGATCCCGTTGCAATAATAAAGCTGGCAATCGCTTTATCCAAATCACCGCTGAATACGATCAAGGTTGATTTATTATCTTCCATTACTATCTCCACTCCCATTTGATATTTTTAAATGAGATGATCTCCTTCATGGACAGGATGAAGGAGATCATCTTTGAATCCCTTAGCCCTTTTGAATCCAGAATTTATACACACCGTTATCTTCGCGTTGTTCGATCACTCGATGCCCGGCTGTTTTGGCCCAGGCAGGGATGTCACTTAAAGCGCCTGAATCCGTTGTATGAAGTTCTAAGATCTGGCCTGGTTTTAACTCATCGATCGCTTTTTTGGTGCGAACGACGGGCATAGGGCAAGAGAGTCCTTTTGCATCTAACACTTTATCTGGGTTCATCGATAAGCCCCCTTTAAGTTAACTGTGATGAATAGCACAACGGTTGGGCCCAATTTCCAATTCCGTTGCTTTATCTGGAGACACCTTGATAACTCCACGGTTAATATCTATAATCTCCTCATAATTCGGTGGTGTGGCACCTACAGTCCCGGCAACCATTTCAGTAAATTGTTCACGATCTTCCGTACGCATGATTTCGTTGCTTCTCCGAATATCCCCTAAAGTTGCCCCCACATAACCATTCTCATTGATCTCTTGAATATCGGCATAATGAGCAGGTAATACAATGATGTCGTCTGACAGGAGAGCAATTTTCTTAAATACAGTCTCGTACAGGGATTGTGCCCATTCTCTTGCCTTTCCTCCAAGGTCTGGCCTTCCCAAACCTCCTACGAAAATGGTATCCCCCGAAAGCAGATACTGATCGTTAACTAGAAAGGACACACTTCCGGGCGTATGACCTGGTGTCGGAATGGTCAAAATTTTGACACGCACAGCCCCGAAATGGATTTCATCGTGTTCTTCCAGTGGCTCAAACGATATATTCGTCCCTTGCATTTCACAGGAAGAAATATAGTAAGTAGCTCCAGTTTGGTCTGCTAATGCCCGACCGCCCGAAATATGGTCAGCATGTAAATGCGTATCCATGATATGCACGATTTTGGCGTTTTCCTTTTCCGCAAGATTTGTGTATTCTTCAATGTGTCGGTTCGGATCTACAACCATCGCCTGACCTTCGGAGACGACCATATAGGATAGGCAACCTTTTGCCAAACGATTGATTTGAAACAACTTTATATTTTCATCAACAACGACGGTAACTGGATGATAAAATTGGCTCCACTCCAACATCCCCTTTTCCAGATAACTCACTTTGTACCCTTTTTCATCCAGAAGCTCGGCAACCATCAAAGCAGAGCCGCCTTTAGCACAAATGACTATGATTTCTGTATCCTTCGGAAGATCTTTGTAGGTTGTCTCATTTTCGTCTAGAAAATCAAAGTAAGGGATATTGATGGATTGAATATTTTTTCCTTCAATTTTCCAGTCATTGTACTCATCTGGATTTCGGACATCGAGAATAAATACTGGTTTTCCACTGTCAATTTTTTCATGTAACTCTTTGGCGTTCATTTTGGTAACTGCCATGGTTCAAAAACACCCTTTCTTATTAGAATGTGAGCGTGACATCGGCGTCTTGGGCAAAATGCAGGAACGTAGCTGCTCCGCCAACATCGACTCCGTCGACAAAGTCTTCTTTTTTCAAACTCATGACATCCATGGTCATCTGGCAAGCAATCAGCTTCACATTCATTTCTTGCGCCATCTGCAACAATTCTGGAATGGAAGGAACATTGGCTTTTTTAAATCCTTCCATGTAATGCTCTCTGCCTGCGGGTACGGGCAATTGTTGATGAGCGTCCTTATGGATCAGATTTAACCCTTCAAAAGTGAAGAAAATGGCTACTTCTGCATCTGCAGCGGCTGCAGCCGTCGCAATATTGAACACTTTATAGGCATCGAACAAACCACCATTGCTCGCGATAATGGCAACTTTTTTACTCATCAATCATCTCTCCTTATTTTTCTTGATCGACTGGACCTGTCCACTTGGACATTCCCGGAACAACATTAATAACATTTTTAAATCCATGCTTGGTTAACTGTTGGGCAGCCATGTCGCTTCGAGTTCCGGTACGACAGATGACATAAATAGGTTGATACTTTGGAATTTCATTCATTCGTTCTTCCAATTGACCAAATGGAATCGAACAAGCTCCGGGAATATGTCCAAAGGCATATTCCGCTGGTTCACGAACATCAATAAGGATAAATCCTTCATCGTAAGCCAGCTTTTTTAATAGCTCCTCGTTTTGAATCACATGAGGATGCTTCCGCTCTTCCTTTAATTCGGATTGACTGGCTTTGCGCAAATAATGCTTCAGGACCTCTCCTTCCTGTTTCGTGCCCAGGTATTGATGCCCGGTACTTTTTGCCCATCCTTGAATATCCGCCAGGGATCCGGGGTCCGTTGCTTGTACCTCAATCACCTGACCGGGTTCCAGTTGATCCATCGCCTTTTTGGTGCGAACAATGGGCATGGGGCAGGAAAGTCCTTTACAATCTAGCTGAGCGTCGACTTTGATGGACATATTCTTTTCCTCCTTTTTTATTGCGTCTTACCTTTCCATGCGAGCATCCCACCAACCATGTTTTTCACTTTAAACCCATGCTCTTGCAAAAACTCACAGGCCCGCTCACTTCTGCCACCTGAACGACAAACCATGATGTATTCTTTACTCGGGTCCAATTCATGCAGCCGGTCAGGCAACGTCCCCAAAGCCATATGTTTCGCTTCCGGGATTTTTCCTTCCGCTACTTCCTTTTCTTCTCGAACATCAATAATGTTCAGTTTCTCTCCTTTTTGGAGCCGATGTTCCACTTCTTGCGGTGTAATGGTTGGAATGTTTTTTTTCATGAAAAACTCCCTCCTTTCTTGTCGATGGAATAGTTTCTTATACATATACCTGCATAGGTATATGTATACGGATAAAAAATACCAACTTTAATGTCGGTAGTTTAGTTTATATATACATATACGCCTATAGGTATAATATAAAAGGCAATGCCTTTTGTCAACATCCACTGGATCATTTATTTGAAACTGAAAATAGAAGGAATTAACAGGTCAGTAGTGGCTGCCCTTCTTAAATGCCTGGGTAAGATCGGTGTTAATAAAGAAATTTCAATTTATTGTCTTTAACAAATCTTAACATTCATTGTATAACATGTGATCGGGTGTTGCTCTACAAGGAATCTTCCTTTTCACACGAATCTTTGGAATTTGGAGGCCACCTGATATAATCAATGTTAATTCAGATATTCAAAGAGAGGCTAGCATGTCTGAACGTCGTTTTGATCCAGCCAAGATAGATAAATTGGACAATCCCGAACGCAGAAAGGCACTCCCCCTACAAGTACCTCTACAAATCCTGAGCTGCATAAATCATCCCTTTCAGCAATGGTTCCAAGCCATTTTGTAAAATGGGAAATAAGAAGGCGTAATCTTTTCGCGGCATATTCCCCAACATCACTAAATGACCCAAAAGAACCACCACCGGAAGTAAAATGCCGTTTGTAATGGCAATGGCTTCTATTCCGGCATAGGCTCCAAAAAAACAAAGAGCGATGATCGACAGTGCAATGACAAAATTGGGGGTGCTGATTAAATAGGATGCATTTGTCCAATTAGACGTATCCTTCAGCGTGACGAAAACGCCAATAAACAAATCCGCACAAATGAGTAGGATCACAACCACGGCAGGGAGTTTACCAACGTGTTTCGATATCCAAAATACAAGATTGGCCTGCTTGGTTCGTTTCATAATGACCAACCAAATGAGAACAACTGCACCTGCCAGTAGGACAGCAACCCAGGAATCACGCCCCGCGGATTCCAATAAAGCAGGGGTAATGATCACATGGGTCTGGATTCCCACGGCTGTTATGATTAACATGGTTAGTTGCAAAACATTGATCGAGGCAGATGTTGTTTTCATCATAAACCTCCTTTCTATTTAAGATGCTAAAAAGTATATTTGTATATGCATGTAGCGAAGCAGCGAAGGTGAAACAGATCCATGTAAAAAGCCATGAGTTACCATCCCACGGCCCCAAGGATTTTTCCTGCGGTTATGAAAAATGTTGGTTTACTTCGGATGGTTTTCAAAAAAGCCCCACATGATCGAACTGGCTTTAAAGTCCTTTGGGATCGGTGTAAGAACCTGCTGTGCTGCCAGCCGACCACACCTCATTCCGTCTACCATTACTGCCATGACAGCATTTCCACTTTAATCCTTAAAGGGGTCTCGACATTGGCGTTTTTTTTGTATTGGAGCAGCATTTTCTCCTTATCGCTGTTTGACCACCATGCGAATGCCTTTTTTCGGACGGAGCGTGACCAGAGGCTCCGGCTCGACGGACGGATGGTTCGGAGCGAGCTCCAACTTGTAGCGCTGTCCGATCGTCGCCAAAAGTAGCACCGCTTCCATCAGCGCGAAGTTGTTGCCGATGCAGATACGGGGCCCGCCGCCGAAAGGAAAGTAGGCGAACTGCGGTATGCGTTTTAAGATGTCGCCTTCAAAACGCTCGGGGAAAAATCGGTCCGGATTCTCAAAGTACTCTTCCTTGCGGTGCATGACGTACTGGCTCATCATCAGCGTCTCACCTGGTTCGAAGCAGTATTCTCCAATCTGCACTGGCTCCACCGCCTCGCGGCTAATTGACCAGGCGGGCGGATAGAGACGCATCGCCTCCCAGAGAATGTTGTTTGTGTAGGTCAGACTCGGGATGTCATCAACGGTCGGAAGTCGACCCTCGAGCACGTTGTCCAGTTCGTCCCAAAAGCGCCGCTCCACTTCCGGATGCTGCGACAGCAGATACCAAGTCCACGACAGAGTGTTAGCCGTCGTCTCGTGTCCAGCGATAAAGATTGTCATCACCTGGTCCCGCACCTCCTGATCAGTCATGCCGGTTCCGTTCATCTCGTCGCGAGCGGCAAGGAGCATTGATAGCAGATCGCCCCGTTCCGGTTCGCTCTGACTGCGACGTTCTTCGATGATGTGGTAAATTGTCTTGTCAAGCACCTCGATCGCATGTTGAAATTCCCGGTTGCTCTTGGTCGGTACAGCCAGTGGAATGTCGATGAATGAACTGGCCCTGCGGCTGACGTAATGCATACCGACGTCGATAGCGTGACCGATGTCGTGAACGTCTTGTCGAACATCGATGCCAAACATTGTATCCGTGATGATCGCCAGCGTCAGTTCCATCATGTCCTGGGTGATCAGTCTCTCCTCGCGGTCCTGCCACCCATCGATCAGGTTTTTGGCGAACTCCACCATCCTGTCGCCGTAGGCGGCAATGCGCTGCTTGTGAAACACTGGCTGGATAAGCCGGCGTTGGCGCAAGTGCTTCTTACCTTCGCTGGTCAGCAGCCCTTCTCCAATCACGGCTTTGGCTGTTCTTAAGCCCTTTGCTTTGTGGAAGCTGGATTGTTTCGTCACCAGCACTTCCTTTATATATTCGGGATTGCTGATCAGATAGATGTGACGCTGCGGTCCGAAGCGGATGTGAACCACGTCTCCATGTTCTTTCGCCGCCTTTTGCAAAAATCCGAGCGGATCCTTACGGAAAGCGAATAGATTGCCTGAGATCGGCAACCCTCTCGGACCTGTAGTGATATTGTTTGTCATCGTTTCACCTCGTCGCGTAGTGTTTTGTTTGTAGTATTACTGTTTTTCGCAGTTTCATCCAATAAGAAAGGCTTCTTGAGGCCCGATCTTGCTGATAAACCTAGTGCTGAACATCGATTTAGCACTAGAAGTCGGGAATTCTTGAAAAAGTCGAATGCTGATGAACAGGATGAAAATCATGAATACACCCTGGGGGTAGAGATACAGAGCGGCGATTTTGGTTTGGCTGTAGTAGCATGTGGACTTGGATAAACGGTTAGCGATATAGGAGTAAGAGTTCTTTTAATTATAGGCTGGGAGTACTCAAAAAATTAAGTCAAGGATGGGAAATGTAATGAAAATTCGTCCTTTGCACAACTATGAAAATCCTCCTTTGGATTTGCTCTTACTTGCTGATCCTTCTTTAGAAGTTGTAAATAGCTATATTAGTCGAGGGCATTGTTTCGTCGCAGAAAGAGACAGACAAATCATCGGAGTATATGTGTTAATAGACACTCGACCTCAAACTGTGGAGCTTGTTAATATTGCTGTTTTAGCGCAGGAGCAAGGAAAGGGTATTGGAAAAAAGTTAGTTTTACATGCTATTGAAACAGCTCAATCAATGGGATATAAAACGATAGAAATCGGGACTGGTAATTCTAGTATTTCTCAATTAGCCCTATATCAGAAATGTGGCTTTCGTATTATTGGTATAGATAGAGACTTTTTCATCAATCATTACCAAGATGCGATTTATGAAAATGGAATTCAGTGTCGAGATATGATCCGTCTCTCAAAGAATCTGTCTGAAGAAGGATAAACATTAAAAGGGTGGGAGGGAATATGATAATACAACGGACACCACCTAAAAAGAAGGCCCGGGAGCTGGCTAAGTACCTTCGCGAAGAGCGGCCAGATTACAATTACCTAAAGAGTGTATTCCGTCACTTACGTGCCGAGTTGGAAGTTGAAATGCCAAAAACAAATAAGAAATTGCCATATGTGCCTACAGAGGATGAAATTAAGCGCTTTTATGAAGCCGTTTGGAAGGCAAAGAATTTCCAAGACATGATGATCATAAAGACTCTACTTTATACGGGTGTTCGCGTGAGCGAACTTACTAATATCAAGTTAAGCGATGTTGATTTCCACCGTTGCCAGATCCGAGTGAATCAGGGTAAAGGCAAGAAGGACCGAATTCCAGCGAAATCGATGCAGCCATGATCAATTCATTGGTGTCCATCTGCGTAACTGTGCCGATTACGCTGTTAACGGGAGCCGGCACGATCTTGGTTACGGTTTATTTCAATTTGCAGACGCAGAAGATTGCGGTGCAATCTCAGCGATCAGCGCTAAGGGATAAGATATTGGAGAAAAGGTTGGAATATATCCTGAAATTCAAAGAAAGTTATGGGAAATTATAGAATGCAGGAGGAATTACGGTTTAATATCTGATGAAGCTATCGCTCTTCGGGCTAAAGAATTAGTTATTAAAGTTGACGATTATAGAGAAAAACACGAGGTATTTCTTTCGTCAGAGCTAAATAAGCAAATATTCGGTCTTAATTTACATATTTCGTTTATTTCATTAGGAAACTATGAGATTATGGATCTATTTAATCATTGCCTCCGAATCATCAATTTAATCAAACAAGAGTTAAACTTAGAAGCAGTTGATGAGGAGGCCTTTGCGGTCTTTTTTTATTCAATTCCCAATTTGGTCAAATGGCTTAGTTCGAAATCAGTTGGACGGTCATACGATATCATCGTGCAACCGTACTTAAAAAAGGAGTGAATTGTATGGAACACGTAAGGCCTCCGATGTATCCGATGCCAATGTACCCAATGCCTCCCATGTATCCGATGCCTCACTATCCCAGACATCATCATCACCATCACTATCATAAATTGTACAAAGCGTACTGTCACAGCAAAAAAGCCACGAAGATACTAAAACATATTCTTTGTCATAGATGGCATCACTGGCATGATTCCTCCAGCAGTTCTCATTGGCACGATAGCAGTTCCTCCTCCAGTTCTCATTGGCGGGACAGTAGTTCCTCTAGTAGTTCCTGATCGAAAGCATCGAATGGAAAATGGCAAAAAGGAAGTGAGAAAAATGGATTTTGGTTATCCCTATGATTATCCGTACACGATTTCAGTTCGTCGGGAAGAACAAAGACATCCTGGAGCTATGCAGGAGATCATAACCAAACATATGAGCATAGCAGAAGACATCCAACGAAGGATATCCAGTATTGACGACAGGTTTGAACGAATCGAAAAAATGATCCAAGAAAGAATGAGACGAGGTTAGCTTTGATTCGTCAAGGTATCCGCGTCCGCCGGTGCTACGAGAATGGCGGATGCGGACTTTAACGGTGCTTACATGCATGTTAAAACAAGTTTGCCAATGAGGCTCCAGTAAAGTTGGTTGTTTCTAATTCTTCACGGTAAGGTGACTCATTCCTCCATTTCCATTTAGAACCCAAATCCTCCGCCGACAAAGACGAAGATGGTAGCAATCACAAGAAGGAAAATCAAAAGTCTTCTCCACCCGAAGCCAAAACCGAAACAGCTACCTCCGAAACCGCCGAAACCACCAAAACAACTAAATCCCATTTATCTGCCTCCCTGTTTCAAATTCGGTATATCGTATTCGCGGATGAAGAAAGGGAAAGTGCTTTTATCCTATATCCATTGATTTTTGGACCAATATCTTCTTAGACCGCCTTTCCATCCCACGAATAACGTCTGCTCTCCGGGTGATTCTTTTGTTTATTGACAACAAAAAAGCCATCCTTTTGGACGGCTGATGGGCTGGCTATCATGGGGTTCCATTAAAGATACGTCGTATCACCGTATACGGTCTCTTTCCCCTGTATACTGATAATCTAGTTCATCATATGATGATTTCCCTTTGGGTGTGACAGAATGCTGACACCCAGTACCAATCGTTAACCAAAAACATATAATATTAGAAAGAGTTTTACTTTCATCTACTTCCCCGCTTTTACTCCATCCTTTTTCATTTCTTCCCCTACCCTATGAGCTTCCTTTTGTTTTCCATTGAAAGGAGGCGATTGGTATGAGTTTTAGAAGAGATCACGATCATTGCCGCCATCACCGCCGTCGCCATCATCGCCGTCGTTGTCACCGTCGCCGTTGTCATCGCCGTCGTTGCCATTGCCGGAATTAATCACTAAGATAAAGAGTGTTACTAACCCTTTAAAGCAAACACTGTCTTTTCATTTTGTTTCGTTTTGTTCTTACCATATGGTTAGTAACCCTCTTTTACATAATAGATTTGGTTCTTGTTTCGGGGTAACCTAAGCAGTCAGATACTCCTTCAAGATTTCGCCGCATTCGACCTTGATCCACTCATTCAGGAACTTCATTTCCTGCCGGTATCCTTTGTACTTGTAGGCTACATGGCGATACTCCGGTTCCTGTTTGATCTCGATGATCTCTCCCGGTGATCTTCTGAAATATCCCCGCAGCTCCGTCATGTCCTTTAAGATGCGGTCCATCACTTGATCAATCATCCATCCGTAAACATCGGCCATTTTCAAATGGGAAAGTTGCTTTCGATCGCGAGACAAGGCTGATAGCAGTACTTCCAGATGAACATATCGCTTCAGTTTCAGCATGAATTCTTGATGGCCATCATCCAGCAGCATGATGATCACCTTCAAACAAGAACTCCTGAAACACCGGCAGCCGTATCATTCCCCGTTTCGTCCAGCCACGGGACTTCACTTTCATCCGGATCTGTGGGTCAAGGTAGATAAAATCTTTATCCTCGCGGATCTTCCCTTGCTCGGCAATGGACCACACTGCCTTCCGAACATCTGGCGGCGGTGGAAACTCGATCAACCCTGCCGATCGTATTCTCCCGCTTTCCTCGATGCCGATCAGCCAGCCGAATTCACCTTTCCTCAGCCCGGTCAACCGGACATCATGATAATGATAGTTGATGACTTTGAGCCAATCATGCGATCGCTTACCAATTTGATATATGGATTCTTTGCGCTTCATGACGATTCCCTCGAGGCCCTGCTCACTGATCAGGTTAAAGAAAATCCTTCCCTGTTCCCCAGGTATCCACCTCACCAGGGCAAGGTGGTCTTGATCTTGGATATGTTCCTCTAACAAGACTTTCCTTTCCATAAGTGGCAGCCGCGTCAAGTCCTCTCCCTTTAACCACAGAAGATCGAACACACAGTATTCCACCGGGTACGAATCGACCAACGATTCCATTTTTCGTGGGTTCGTCGTCTGAAACCGTTTCATAATTGCTTCAAAGTCCGGATGGCCTTTTTCATCGGTAACAATCAACTCACCGTCGAGTATGGTATCTGGCGGAAGATGAAGCCTGGACAATTCGGGAAATCGATCCAGACAAGGGGTTCCATGTCGGGTCCAGCACTGAAGCTTGCCATCGACGTTGGACAAAATCAAGCGAATCCCATCCAGCTTTAACTCACAAATATAGGAATCATCGCTCATGGCGTTGTCTGCTTTGTGCAAGAGCATGGGAGATAGAAACATGGGATATCACCAATTTCTATCATATCATTTCCACTTTTTCTGAATGGTTGGTAATGAATGGGGATCTATTCAAAGACCGCTTTCACTTTGTTTACCTGCCGTTTGATTTTGGTTGGCCATCCATACCAATCATGATGGAACGTCTGACTCATCTGATAAAAATACGGGTCACCCGTCATCTGGTACAAGGTCTCCAACTGTTCAATATGAACCATGTGGATTTGTCAGAAATGGGGGCAACACAGAAGAGACAAAGAAAATCAGAGATTTAACTTTCATCCTTAATATCATTGATCAGATCATATTTCATATGATTCATAATGTGATCGATCATATAAAAAAGAGCTACCTATCGCAGGTAGCTTGTTTGTTTCCGGGAAACAGATTTGGTTCTGGCGTCATCATTCATTTATTCGTAAGGAGTAGCGAATTTGTGTCCTTTTGAGTGTTATAGTAGATGGATAAAAAGGTGTCTCAAAATGGTGTCCAAATAAGCAGTTTTTCATCTTCGCATGAAGGCAGGAGCCTCTAATCGCTTGAAATCTTACGGACTCCGTAAGGGTTCCACCTTTGGTTTGGGTGTGCCTTGAAGATGCGAACGTCCCAGTAGCCACCAAACGCTTCTCCTCGCTTCTTGGATTCGGATGATAGCCTTGTCCATGACATAATCAAAAACGGGCATCTCTTCACGCAACGCGAGAAGTTCTCCAATCGCTTCTTAATACAGTTCGCAAATCCGATGGATTCTCTCTTGTTTGGTCATGGTGTCCTCCTTGTATCGCCCATTTCTTCATCATGATCTCCGTCAGGCATTCCTCGGCTTTCGGGATATTCAGGGCGGTGGCTACTTTCAAAATCGCCGGCGTTTTCAGACGAGTGATCGTTCTTCTGGAAATCCCCAACTCTTCGCATACTTCATAATCCGATGGATGCCGGGGATTAAAGTATTTTTCCTCGATATATTGTCGTTCCCATTCCGTTAAAATCTCCAGTGATTTTTCGATCTGTTGAATCTTGATTTCCTTGGTCACTTTCTCGATGGCCATCCGTTCGGTTGTGGATGGGTATCCGGTATAAGCGGGACTTGTTCTTTCCTTGTATAGGGGAATATTGGCTGCGATTTTCTGATTCTCAATGGAGATCTTCCATACCGGGTATTGATACAAGGTCAATTCCGTTTCTCTCATGACATCTTTGACGGTTTCCTTCCAAACCATGGATGCCCTCCTGATTCTGAAGAGATCCCTATTTATGATCAAGTTGATTATCATTATACCATATCTTTGTCATTCTGTTGAAATTAAGGTAACGATTTAAACGATTTGTTCATTGAAAAAGGAATTGTTTCACCTTTTGTTTTACATCGGATATTCCCGTGATATAATGGGGGAGGAGTAGAAGCGTTGGATAGGAGTGAAAGGGATGTTAAAGCCAAATCTGGAGTTGATTTTAAGTCAAAAGAAACAGGAAGGGTTGATGCTGGACCTGAACGACCGAAAAGTGAAGCTGACCAAAACCAATCTGGCCATTGCCTTAGGGGTTGTCAAACAACAAATCACCATGTGGTGTACCGGAGCCGCTTATCCCCGACCGGAAACGATGTTCAAACTGGCGAAGATTTTGGGTGTCAAAGTGGATGATCTCTATACCTTGGAAGAAACCGAGGAAGAATTGCAGCAAGAACGGGAAGAAATCGAGAAACGATTGAAAGAGAAAGAAGAGGAAGCCAAACGCCGGAAACAAGCCTATCGACTGGCGAAACAAATCCAAGAGGGAGAAGTAGATGAATGAAGCCCAAAGCCTACTTCTGCCAAGTTTGTGGAGAACGCTTTGATTACCCGGATATCGTTTGCGCCAAGCATCAACTGGAACGGGATCGGATTCAGAAAAAATGGAGAGAAGACCCGGGGTATCAAAAGATTCAGGAAGAGGCACGGAAACGAATCGAGAAGTACTTCCCAAAGAAATAAAAAATCTCCCGTTTCAGGGAGAGCATTTGATTCAAGGAGTTCAGGTTCATGATCAACTTCTTATAGTATAGCGTTTTTGGACGCAAGTTGTGAAGTTTTCTCACAGAAAAAAAATGGCGCAAAGTTGACGCAAAATCTGGCGCGCACCGGAATCCATCCTTTCTTATAATGAAGACAATGGCATAGGAACGCATTTCCGCTCTCCCCTTTCGCACCTTCGGGTGCGTTTTTTTCTTGGCCCAATTCGACGCAAAAGAGAAAGAGGAGAAACGCATGGACTCATTGATCGTACTGGCGGTTTACCTGGGATTCATTGCAGGCATTCCCTTCTTCCTGAGAAGAGAAAACACGAAAGAAGATTATCTGGCAGAGAATCGGAAGTTCGGCACATGGAGCATGGCGCTGTCCGTTGCTTCGACATGGATTTGGGCGCCGGCTCTTTTTGTTTCTGCCGAAAAGGCGTATTCCAACGGAATTCCGGGACTGTTCTGGTTCCTGGTGCCGAATGTCCTTTGCCTGCTGATCTTCATCCCGATTGCCAAGCGGATTCGGGAGCAAATGTCAAATGGCTTTACGCTGTCGGAATATATGGAGCATCGCTATTCCCCTCGCGTGAAAACGGTGTATCTGTTTCAGTTGTCGGCATTGTCCCTGTTCTCCACCGTGGTTCAACTGCTGGCAGGCGGGAAAATCCTGAGCTTGCTGACGGGGCTGCCGTTCTGGTTGATGACCATCCTGTTGGGGCTGTTCACCTACAGTTACTCCTTCACCCATGGTATTCGCGCTTCCGTCATCACCGACGCGGTTCAAATGGTGATGATGATCGGTGCTTGCTTCTTGTTGGCTCCGTGGGCCATTCATCTGAAGGGCTTCTCTTCACTGATCTCCGGTCTTAGCGGAGTGAGCCACCAATACGGGAGTCTCTTCGATGCCAAGGGGCTTGAGGTGCTGTTGTCGTTCGGTATTCCGGCTGCGATCGGTCTTCTTTCCGGTCCGTTCGGAGATCAAAGCTTCTGGCAACGGGCCTTCTCGGTGAAGAAGGAGAAAATCGGTGCTTCCTTTGCACTGGGCGCTGTCCTGTTCGCCATTGTACCGCTCATGATGGGCATTCTGGGCTTTGTGGCAGCGGGCATCGGCATGAAGGCACAAAACCCCCAAGTCGTCAATCTTGAACTGGTGTCCTCCCTTTTCCCGCGTTGGGCACTGTGGATTTTCCTGTTCATGCTGTTGTCCGGTCTCCTGTCTACGGTCAGTAGTAACCTCTGCTCCATCTCATCGCTGGTCGGCGACCTGAGGGAGAAAGCCGGGCTCAAAGATTACCGGCTGAGTATGCTCCTCCTGACACTGGTTTCCATTGGGCTGGCCAACCTTCCCGGTCTGACCATTGACCGTCTGTTTCTGTTCTATGGGACGCTTCGGGCTTCGACGTTTGCCACCACGGTACTGACCCTGCTCGGAGTCCGGTTGTCGGAGAAAGGAGTCTTTTTCGGCGTCTTGTCCTCGCTTCTGGTCGGCTGGCCGATCTTCGCCTATGGCAATCTGGTGGATAACAGTACGCTCAAGGTGATCGGAAGCCTGACCACGCTGCTCTTGTCCGGAATCGTGGCTTTCTTGCTATCCAACGTAGGGGGGAATCGCTTTGCTCGGAAAGAAACAAGCGATCTCCAATGATGACTGGCTCCGGGCCATGCAGCAGATCGAGGAGCGGGTCAGCAAGGCGGAGATCGATTCGTTGATCGACCGAACCGTGGAGGATGTTCACAAAAACACGAAGGGTCAGAATGTCGCGTTTGGTTGGAGCGGGGGGAAAGATTCCCTCGCTCTTCAGTTTGTCATGGAGCAAGCGGGCATCGAAGCATGTGTCTTTGCCATGTCCAATCTGGAGTATCCGGCGTTTATACAGTGGGTGAACGATCACAGGCCACCCCAACTGGAAATCATCAACACCGGACAAGACTTGAAATGGCTGGCGAAGAACCTTCACATGCTGTTTCCGCAGGATGCACAGACGGCAGCCAAGTGGTTCAAGATCATCCAGCATCGGGCGCAAGAACTCTATGTTCAGCGGCATCAACTGGACATGATCATTCTGGGTCGGAGGAAAGCGGATGGAAATTACACCGGAAAAGCCGGGGCCAACCTCTACACCAACAAAAAAGGCATCACTCGTTACAGTCCCCTTCGTGACTGGAAGCATGAGCATGTTCTGGGACTCATTCACTACTACCATATCCCGTTGCCTCCCATCTACCAATGGCCAAACGGGTTCAAAGTGGGAACAGGGTGTTGGCCGGCCCGACAATATACCGGTTCCATCCGGCAAGGATGGCGAGAGGTGTACTCCATTGACCCCTCCATCGTCCAAGAAGCTGCCACGCTCATCCCCTCTGCCCGGGAATTCCTGGAGGAGGAGACTTGATAGGTTTAGTCCAGAAGAGAGGAAAGAAGGAGCGAGTCGCATGAAAACAGAGAAGATCAAGTTGACGGAACTGAGGAACCCCGAGAAAAACGTACGCATTCACCCGAAAAAGCAGATTCAAGAGATGATTCGCAGCGTCAAGATGTTCGGCCAAATCCGGCCTCTGATCGTGGATGAGAACAATGTCATCCTTGCCGGAAACGGTCTGTATGAAGCCTTGAAAGAGATGGGAGTGACCGAGGCCGATGTTCTGCGCGTTACGCACCTGACGGATAAGCAGAAGAAAAAGCTGATGCTGGCGGATAACCGGGTGTACAGCTTAGGTATCGACGATAACAAAGCCATGCTGGAAATCCTGGGAGAACTGAAAGATGAGCTGGATATCCCGGGGTTTGATGATGATCTGCTGAAAGACTTGCTTGGTGATCTCGAGGATACCGAACAGCAACTGGCTGATTACGGAAAACTGGACGAAGCGGAAATTGAGGAGTTCCAAGAAGCGGCTGAACGAAAAGAAGCGATGATGGAAAAGGCCAAGCAACAAGCGGTTGAAGAAAAGCAAGGGCCCCCCTCTTCCCCTCCAACTGAATCCAAGCGAACCATTCACTGTCCGCATTGCGGAGGACGGATTGAACTATGATTATCAAAAAGCAGGGGCGGATGAATGTCGTCGAAGCCGCCCGAAAGCGAATCGAGAACATCTTTTCCAACAACGTGCCGGTGTACCTGTCATTTTCCGGAGGCAAGGACTCCCTTTGTCTGGCCCATCTGGTCTATACGCTCATTCAGGAAGGACGGATTGACCCCTCCCTTCTGACGGTTCACTTCATCGATGAAGAAGCCGTTTTCCCTTGCATTGAGCGGACGGTGATGGAGTGGCGGAAGAAATTCTTGCTGGTGGGCGCCAAGTTCCAATGGTACTGCCTCGAAGTGAAACACTTCAACTGCCTGAACGAACTGGAAAACGACGAATCCTTCATCTGTTGGGACCGGTACAAACGAGACGTATGGGTACGTCCCATGCCCCCGTTTGCGATCACCCACCATCCTCTCCTGAAACCGCGAAAAATGACCTATCAGGCGTTTCTGGATCGGGCTTGTGTGGATGGGATCGTGATGATCGGGATTCGGGTGTACGAATCACTTCAGCGGTTGAAGAACATCTCGAAGCAAAAGAAACATAAACGACTCTTCCCGATCTACGACTGGAAGGACTCGGATGTCTGGCTGTATCTCCTTGAGAACCACGTCGAGATACCCGATATCTATCGGTATCTTTGGCAATCAGGCGCCACCCGGAATGAAATGCGGGTGTCTCAGTTCTTCTCCATCGACACGGTCAAAGTGCTGGTAAAGATGAATGAGTATTACCCGGATCTCATGGAACGGGTGACCCGTCGGGAACCAAACGCTTATCTGGTGGCGCTCTATTGGGACAGTGAAATGTTCCGGCGAAAATCCTCGCACAGGCGGAAACTGGAACAATCGCAAAAGCCAAACGTCGACTATAAGAAAGAATTGATTCGCTTGCTGTCCGACATCGACAAGAACTTCAACACTGAGCATAAGCGAACGGTCGCGCTGCGTTATCGAAATGTCCTCCTCCGCTTCCATTCCATGATGACGGAAAAGCACTACAAGGAGATGTACGAGGCGTTAATCGCAGGAGACCCGAAACTCCGGACGCTGCGAGCATTCTATTACGCGATCATCAACGACTATTGGAGGAAATCGCAATGAAGCACGATTTGTTTGCTCCTCTTCACTCACTGCAATTCGTCGACCGGGATCAGCTGAAGCCAAACGACTACAACCCGAACGTGGTTCCGAAAGAGAACCTGAAATTGTTGGTGCAATCCATTCTGACCAACGGATGGACGCTTCCCATCGTCGTCCGACCGGACTATACGATTATCGATGGGTTCCACCGATGGACGGTCGCTGGCCAAGAGCCGCTTCGGAGCTTGTTGGGCGGAAAGGTTCCGGTGGTCATCGTCGATCACCAGGACGAGAGCGCGAACATCTACGGAACCGTCACGCACAACCGCGCAAGAGGAACCCACCTGCTGGCCCCGATGAAAGCGATCGTGAAGCGCCTGATGGATTCAGGCAAGTCCATCGAGGAGATCGGAAAACAATTGGGCATGAAGAAAGAGGAAATCTTCCGTTTATCGGATTTCAGCCGGGAAGAATTCCTGGAACTGATGGCACGGGAGCGGGAATACAGCAAAGCCGAGCTTTTCCGTGAAGCCTGAGGTTCCCATATGAGAACACACAGTGATCAGGAGGTGAAGGAGCGTGGAACGATATGGCCCGACCAACCAAACTGACACCGGACATCCAAAAAAAGATAGTCTCCATCATCCGATTGGGGCATTACATTGAAACGGCTGCGGCTTATGCGGGCATCTCCAAACAAACGATTTATAACTGGATGCGACAAGGGGCAAGGGAAGAAAAAGGAAAGTATCGGAACTTTCATGATGCTGTGACCAAAGCCTTGGCGGAAGCCGAGATTCGCGAATTGGCTTACATTGACCAAGCGGCGAAGAAGGGAAGCTGGCAAGCCGCGGCATGGATTCTGTCTCGACGGTTCCCCAACCGATGGGGCAAAGAAACCGCCTTGGATTCGCTTACGCAACAGGGACAACCTCAGCGTATCATCTTGGACTTTGGGAAACGAAAGGAAGAAAAAGAATGACCCTGTACGCTCCCGATGGTTACCTTTACGAATGGGAACAAGCCGCTTTCTCTTCCCAGCCACTGATCGTCCAAGGGTATCACCCGCATTCTGCCCAATGGCATCTTCACGATTCCTCTGCCCGTTTTCGCATCTTGACGTGCGGAAGGCGTTGGGGCAAAACCTTTGCCTGTGTGGCTGAGATGATGAAGCAAGCCCTGGAACATCCACGCTCTCTTTGCTGGTGGGTGGCTCCCTTTAACCGTCAATCCCTGATTGCGTACCGGTTAGCAAGACGTGCCTTGTCTCCCTTTATCCAGAAGGCCTTTAACGGTTCGTTGCGCTTGGAATTAACCAATGAATCGGTGCTGGAGTTTCGTTCCGCCGCCATCCCGGATACGCTCCGGGGGGAAGGGGTGGATCTCGTGGTCGTCGATGAAGCCGCTCTGGTTCGAAGAGAAGCCTGGGAAGAAGCGCTGCGTCCGACCCTGACGGATACCGGGGGAAGGGCGATTTTTATATCCACGCCCAAGGGCCGGAACTGGTTTTATGAACTGTTTCTGCGCGGGCAAGACCCCAAGTATCCGGAGTACCAAAGTTTCACCTTCCCGACCTCTTCCAATCCCCTGATTCCCGCCTCGGAACTGGAAGAAGTGAAAAGCACCTTGCCTGATTCAGTCTATCAGCAAGAGTATGAAGCCGTGTTCTTGGACGAAAGCGCGGGCGTCTTTCGCAACATTCACGCCTGTATCCAAGGGGTATGCGAACCGCCCCAATTCGGAAGAGAATACATCCTTGGCGTGGACTTGGCACGGAAAACGGACTATACCGTCTTGACCTGCATGGATGTGAAGGAGAAAAAGGTGGTGGCCTTCGACCGGTTTAATCAGGTCAGCTGGCAATTCCAAATCGAGCGGATTGTCCAGATGGCTCAGCAATACAATGACGCCCAAGTCATTGTCGACTCTACCGGATTGGGCGATGTGGTGATGGAAGCCTTGGAACAACGGGGACTGTACGTGGAAGGTTTTCATTTTACCCAACGCAGCAAACAGCAGTTAATTGAGAATCTGCAACTGCTTCTGGAGCAGGAAGAAATCCATTTCCCTGATATTCCGGACTTGATTCATGAACTGGAGATTTTCGGCTACGAGATGACGAAAAGCGGCAACATGACCTTCAGTGCCCCACCGGGCGCCCATGACGACTGTGTGATGAGCTTGGCCTTGGCTTGTTGGGCATTGAAGGAACATGCACCGATGCAGATCTTTGTTTAAGCAAAGAAAGAGGTGAAACCATGTTCAACTTAACGGAACGACTCAAGCAGTTTGAAAAGAAAGCGGCTCCGACGTTCCTCACTACCTGGACTACGGTCCGCACCGACCCGGAGTATGATTTAACCACGCTGACCGATGAAGGCTATCGCAAAAATAGCATCGCTTCGGCTTGTGTCACCATGATTGCCACGAGTGCCCCTGAAGCACTGTTGAGAGTCTATCGCCCGACGGATCATGGTTTGGAAGAGGTTCCCGATCATTGGCTGGTAAAACTCATCCAACGTCCCAATCCCATGCTCTCTTCCTATGAATTGTGGGAATGGGTGCATACCTTCTTGAATACGTCCGCGAAGGTCATGGTGGCCAGTTCCCGCCGAGCAATTGACAGGGGTGAGCCCATGACGGAACTGGAACAGGAAAACCGCTTGGACAAACGGCTCAGAGTGTATATACGGCCCAAAGTTCTGGTGATTGATGAAGTGGGCTACCTCCCCCTGGATAGCTTGGCAGCCA